>NZ_JCBANC010000031.1:0-70500 GCF_059760815.1 Achromobacter sp. 1012554356
ACCCACCCCAGGCCCACGACGCGCCGGGCGTCTCAAGAATTCAACTCGCCGCAATACCGCCACACCGGGCGCCTCAAGAACTCACTCTCGAGCAAAAACGCGGCACTGGTCGCCTCAAGAACTCACTCTCGAGCAATAACGCGGCACTGGTCGTCTCAAGAACTCACCCTGCGGCAATACCCATAAAGCATCATCAAGCCGCCCGAACCCCAATCGCCACCACCCTCGCAGTAAACCCCTTCAACAACTCCTCCCGCATCGCCTCAGCCCGCACCATCGACGCCTCCTTCACGTGCCCATACCCGCGAATCTCCTCGGGTACGCTAGCCAACGCCACCGCCTTATCCAGATTCCCGCGATTCAACTTCCCCAGAATCGCCGTCATCGTCTCCCGATACTCCCGGATCAACTCCCGCTCCGCCCGCCGCTCCTTCGTATACCCGAACGGATCAAACCGAGACCCCCGCAAGAACCGCATCCTTGCCAGCACCCGAAACACCTTCAGCATCCCCGGCCCATAAGACCGCTTCACCAGATGCCCATCCTTATCCCGCCGCGCCAACACCGGCGGCGCCAGATGAAAGCGCAGCTTCCAGTCCCCCTCGAACTGCTCACCCACCCGCTTTAAAAACTCCCCATCCGAATACAACCGAGCCACCTCGTACTCGTCCTTGTAAGCCATCAGCTTGAAGTAATACCGCGCCACCGCCACCGTCAGCCGGTTCGTGCCCGTAGCCTCCCGCTCCGCGTGCGTCACCTTGTCCACCAGATCCGTGTACTGCTTGGCATAGTCAGCGTTCTGATACTGCGTCAGGAACGCCTTGCGCACCGCCACCATCTGCGCCAATTCACCCGCCGGCTTCTTTAGATCCACCACTGGACTCGCCACCCGCGGCCGCGTGATTTCGATGATGTCTTCCGGCTGCGCGGCCGGCACCCCGCCATTGGCCATCAAGCGCGCCACCGCCGCCGGCTCGTGCGCCGCGCGCCGTCCCCACGCAAAGGCCGCAAGATTGTTCGGCACCTGCTGGCCGTTCAGCTCGATCGCCCGCAACAGCGCCGCGCGCGACAGCGGTATCCAGCCCTTTTGAAACGCGTAGCCCATCATCAGCGGATTCGAATAGATCGCATCGCCCAGCAGCACCACCGCCATCGCCGCCGCATCCACCGCGTCCAGGTTGTCCTTGCCGCACGCGCTCTGCAGATCCGCCGTCAGGTTGGCGCCCGGCAATGTCCAGCCCGGGTTCGACACGAACGCCGCGGTCGGCGCCGTGTCGCTGTTCAGCAGCACGTGCGTGCGCCCCGGACTCACGCGAGCCATCGCCTCCGCGCTCGTCGCCACCACCAAGTCGCCCGCCAGCAGCAGATCTGCCTCGCCCATCGCCACCCGCGTGTTCAGCAGATGATCCGGCGTGCCCGCCAGCACCACGTGCGAAAACACCGCGCCGCCCTTTTGCGCCAGGCCCGCCATGTCCAGCACCGAACAGCCCTTGCCCTCCAGATGCGCCGCCATGCCCAGCAACTGCCCGATCGTCACTACGCCCGTGCCGCCCACCCCCGCGATGAAGACACCATAAGGCACATCCAGACTACGCACACGGGGCGCCGGCACATCCTCGTCCGGCGCGCCGCCCGATTGCGCCAGCGCAGGCGGCTTCTTCAGCTTGCCGCCCTCTACCGTCACCAGACTCGGGCAAAAGCCCTTCAGACAGGAGAAGTCCTTGTTGCAGCTCGACTGGTTGATCTTGCGCTTGCGCCCGAACTCCGTTTCCAGCGGTTCGACCGACAGACAGTTCGACTTCGACGAGCAATCGCCGCAGCCCTCGCACACGCGTTCATTGATGACCACGCGACGCGCCGGGTCCGGATAGGCGTTGCGTTTGCGGCGGCGGCGCTTCTCGGTCGCGCAGGTCTGGTCGTAGATCAGCACCGACACGCCGGGATGCTCGCGCAGCTCGCGCATCACGGCGTCCAGCTCGTCGCGATGCCGAACCGGCACGCCCGGCGCCAGGTCGGACACGTCCACGTACTTGCCGGGATCGTCCGTCACCACCACGATCTTCTCGATGCCCTCGGCCGCCACCTGGCGAGTGATCATCGGCACGCTGATGGGGCCGTCCACCGGCTGCCCGCCCGTCATCGCCACCGCGTCGTTGAACAGGATCTTGTACGTGATGGGCGCCTTGGCGGCCACGGCCGCGCGGATCGCCAGCAGCCCCGAATGAAAGTAGGTCCCGTCGCCCAGGTTCGCGAAGACGTGTTTTTCCTCGGTGAACGGCGCCTGCCCCAGCCACGGCACGCCCTCGCCGCCCATCTGCGTGAAGACGTCGGTGCTGCGGTCCATCCAGCGCACCATGTAATGGCAGCCGATGCCCGCCATGCCGCGCGAACCTTCCGGCAGGCGTGTCGACGTATTGTGCGGACAGCCCGAACAGAACCAGGGCTTGCGTTCTTCGATGACGCGCGGGCGCGCCAGCGCCGCTTCGCGCGCGCGGATGAACTCCACCCGCGCCTCGATGCCGGCGCGCACGTCGTCCGGCAACGCGAAACGCAACAGGCGCGCCGCGATGGCCTTGGCGACCATCGCGGGCGAGAACTCGTAGTGCGCCGGCAGCAGCCAGTTGCCTTGCGGCACGGACCACTCGCCGCCGTCCTTGTCGTCGAACTTGCCCACCACGCGCGGAATCTTCTTGCCGCTGCCGATCCAGCTGAACAGCTCCTCCTTCAGCTGATACTCCAGCACCTGGCGCTTTTCCTCCACGACCAGGATCTCGTCCAGCCCTTCGGCGAACCGCTGCGTCCCGGCGGACTCCAGCGGCCACACCAGGCCCACCTTGAATAGGCGCAGGCCGATACGCCGGCACACGTCTTCGGACAGGCCCAGGTCCGACAACGCCTGGCGTGTGTCCAGATACGCCTTGCCGGACGTCATGATGCCGAAGCGCGCATCGCGCTGCGGCACCTCCCAGAGCTCGCGGTTCAGCCCGTTGGCGCGCGCATAGGCCAGCGCGGCGTACAGCTTGTAGTCCAGCAGCCGCGCCTCCTGCTGCAACGGCGTGTCGGGCAGCCGGATGTTCAGGCCGTCCGGCGGCAGTTGGAAATCCTCGGGCAGCACGATGCGCACGCGATGGGGGTCCACGTCGACCGACGCCGACACCTCCACGATGTCGGTGATGCACTTCATGCCCACCCACACGCCCGCGTAGCGGCTCATCGCCCAGCCATGCAGGCCGTAATCCAGCACTTCCTGCACGCTGGCGGGAAACAGCGCCGGAATCATGCAGGCCTTCAGGATGTGATCGCTCTGGTGCGGCAGGGTCGAGGACTTGGCGGGGTGGTCGTCGCCCGCCACCACCAGCACGCCGCCGTGGCGCGCGGTTCCGGCCGCGTTGGCATGCTTGAAGACGTCCCCGCAGCGGTCCACGCCCGGTCCCTTGCCGTACCACATGCCGAACACGCCGTCGTACTTCGCGCCCGGAAAGAGGTTCACCTGCTGCGAGCCCCACACCGCCGTGGCGGCCAGGTCTTCGTTGATGCCGGGTTGGAATTCGACGTGATGCGCCTTCAGATGGGCGACGGCCTTCCACATGTTCTGGTCGACGCCGCCCAGCGGCGAGCCCCGATACCCCGACACGAATCCCGCCGTGTTCAGCCCCGCCTGCGCATCGCGCACGCGCTGCATCACGGGCAGCCTCACCAGCGCATGGATGCCGCTCATCCACGCGCGGCCGGATTGCAGGGTGTATTTGTCGTCGAGCTGGACGGACTCAAGCGCCGCGCGGACGGCGGGCGTAAGGGGGGCATTCATGTCTACTCCAACATCGGATGCCCCCACCAGCTTCGCGCGCCTCTAGCCAGAACGCACGCGGGCCAACAAGGGCCGTGAAAGTGAAGTCCTGATGCGTTCGCGCCTCTGCGGGCGGAATCGCGCTTGCCGCGCCCGCCGCCCGAAAAAACGGGGCCGGCTGGCGTTAGTCCTTTCGGTTGTAACTCCTGGCTCCCAGGCGGGCAATAGGGCGATGCGATAATTGCCGGCATGGACTTCGCCCCTCGCATCGTCGCCTGGCAGCGCCAGCATGGCCGCCACGATCTCCCCTGGCAGAACACCCGGGATCCCTACCGGATCTGGCTTTCTGAAATCATGCTGCAGCAGACGCAGGTGGCGACCGTCATCCCCTATTACGAGCGTTTCCTGCAACGCTTTCCGGACGTCGCGGCACTGGCCGCCGCCTCGCAGGAAGACGTGATGCCGTTCTGGGCCGGCCTGGGCTACTACGCCCGCGCCCGCAACCTGCACCGCTGCGCACAGGAAATCGTGCGCGACTGGGACGGCCGCTTTCCGCCCACCGCCGAGGCCATCGCCACGCTGCCGGGTATCGGCCGGTCGACCGCCGCGGCCATTGCCGCGTTCTCGAACGGCGAGCGCTCGCCGATTCTGGACGGCAACGTCAAGCGCGTATTCACACGCCACTTCGGCATTGCGGGCGACCCCGCCAAGCGTGAAGTCGAGCAGCGTCTCTGGGCGCTGGCGCATGCGCAGGTGGATGCCGCGCCCGGACTGGACATGGCGGCCTACACGCAGGGGTTGATGGACCTGGGCGCCACGCTTTGCACGCGCGGCAAGCCCGCCTGCGACAGATGCCCGGTGGCAGAGACCTGCGTCGCCCGCCGCGAGGGGCGTCAGGCAGAGCTGCCCACGCCCAAGGTGCGCAAGGCGATTCCCGAGCGCGAGACCTGTATGTTGGTGCTACGGCACAAGGGCGCTTTCCTGCTGCAGCAGCGTCCCGAACCGGGCATCTGGGGCGGGCTGTGGAGCCTGCCGGAGTTCGACGTGGCAGGCGACCCCGACAGCGCATCACGCGCTTTGGGGCTGGAGCCGGAGCAGCGCTTCGAACTGGCTGCCTTCGCCCACACATTCACGCATTACCGCCTGCACATCCGCCCGTGGCTGGTGCCGGTACGCGCGGTCGCCCTGCGCGAACCGGCACTCCCGGAGCGCTGGGTGCCGGCGGACAAGCTGGGGACGATGGCGCTGCCTGCGCCGGTCAAGAAGCTGCTGCAAGGGCTGGTGGATGCCGGGATGCAGGACAGCCTGTTCGGCGAGGAAAACGCGGCGTAGCGTTTGGGGCAGGTCTGACCGGTGTCAGACACCCGCCCCGCTCAGCAGCATCACCAGTTTCAGATCCGGGTGCGTCGCCAGGCGGAACGTGATCTGCTGGTACGCCAGCTTGCCGCGTTGCGGGTGCTGGAATTCGCGCAGGCCGCCTTCGCGTTCGACCACCGCGTGCCGCGTCCACCAGTGCGAGAAGACCACGCTTTGCCGGCTAAGGCTGTCGAGCAGTGCCAGCACCGCGGGTTCGTCCAGGTGCGCGCCGGCGTCGGCGCGGAATTCGGCCACCACGCGGCGGGCGCGTTGGTCCCAGTCGACCACCAGCTCGCGCGCGGCGGGGTCCAGGAAGATGTAGCGCAGAAGGTTGGGCTCGGGGTCGCGTTCGGGCCAGTGGTCGAACAGGTCGACAAGCGGCGCGTTACAGGCCAGCACGTTCCAGGCGCGGTCCAGCACATAGGCCGGCGCATTGATCGCGTTCACGCATTCCTGCAGTGGGCCCGGCGTGCCGCCGGCGTCGTCGCGGGCGTGCTGCGGGTCGGCGCAATCGGCAAGGTCGAAGAGGTATGCGCGTTCCGCCCGCGCCAGTTGCAGCACGCCCGCGATGCGCGACCACACCGATGGCGACACCGAGACCTCGCGCCCCTGCTCGATCCACGTGTACCAGGTGACGCTGATGCCGCAAAGCTGCGCCACCTCTTCACGCCGCAGGCCGGGCGTGCGGCGGCGCGATCCCTCGGGCAGGCCAGCCATCTGCGGCGTGATGCGCGACCGCGCGCTGCGCACGAATTCGCCCAACGCGTGGCGGCGTAGATGAGAGCCTTCGTGGCCGGAGGTGACTGGCTGGGGGGAAGTGGTCATACCAGGATGAGTAATGGGCTTGTACGTGTATACGGGCCCGCCTATCTTAGCGCCTGCATCCTTTCGCAATCCCGAAAGGATGCCCGGCAACAAACCCCGCAGCAATTCCGGCCGCATCCAACAGCCTTCCCGACACAAGGACCCCTCATGACCGCCAGCTCTCACGACGCCGCCGTCGACCGCCAATTCAGCCCCCGCGCCGCCGCCTACCTGACCAGCGCCGTCCACGCCCAGGGCGAAGACCTGCTGCAGATGGCCGCCATCGCCAGCCAGCATTCGGACGCGCGCGTGCTGGACCTGGGCTGTGGCGGCGGGCACGTGAGCTTTCACGTGGCGCCGAAGGCCGCGCATGTGACCGCTTACGACCTGTCGCAGCAGATGCTGGACGTGGTCGCCGCCGAAGCCGCCAAGCGCGGGCTCGCCAATCTGGTCACCTGTCAGGGCAAGGCTGAATACCTGCCGTTCGGCGACGGCGAATTCGACCTGGTGATGTCGCGCTATTCCACGCACCACTGGCAAGACGCCGGACGCGGCCTGCGCGAAGCCTTCCGCGTGCTCAAGCCGGGCGGCATCGCCGTGTTCGCCGACGTGGTGTCGCCGGGTGAACCGCTGCTCGACACCTGGTTGCAGACCATCGAAGTGCTCCGCGACACCTCGCACGTGCGCGATTACTCGGTGGCCGAATGGACCCGCATGCTGACCGAGGCCGGCTTCACGCTGCAGGAACTGGCCCCGCGCCGCCTGCCGCTGGAATTCCAGTCGTGGGTCACGCGGATGCGCACGCCCGACACGCTGGTCGCGGCGCTGCGCCATATGTTCGGTATCGCGCCGGACGTCGTGCGCGCGCATTTCGAGGTGCGCGAGGATGCCTCCTTCACGAGCGACACAGCGACGATCGTGGTGAAAAAGCCGGGCTGAATCAGCCCGCCGACGCCCGATACATCGCGGACAAGGCGCCCGCCACACCCAGGCTGCGCAACAGCTGCGCAGCCACGCCCACCACCCGCACGAACCGCGGCTCCTGACCCAGGTCACCGAACACCGGCTCAAACCCCGTCATGACGCCTGCCCACGCCAGCATCGCGGCGGGTCCCTCGCCCGCCTGCCGCGCCGCCTGTTCGGCCTGTTCATACCGATGCGCCAGCGCGTCGGCCATCGGATCCTGAATCTCGTAGACGCGCCCGGCCTCATCCTGACCACGCAGGAAAAGAAGCCACCCAGCCACCGCCAACGCAAGACCTGGGATCGGCGCACCCGCCGCCAGCCGGTCGCGCACGGTGTCCAGCAGCCGCTGCGGCAGCTTCTGCGAGCCATCCATCGCGATCTGCCGCGTCTGGTGCCTGAGCGCCGGATTGGCGAATCGCAGCAATAGCCCCTGCCGGTACTTCTCAACATCCAGGCCCGGCAGCGGCGGCAGCGTCGGTTCGATCTCCTGACGCATCAGCTCGCCCAGGAACCGCCGCATGCCGGACTGCGCCATCGCCTCGTCGACGGTGGACCACCCCGCCAACACCGACAGATACGCCAGCGCGGAATGCGCGCCGTTGACCATGCGCAGCTTCAGCGTCTCGAACGGCGCGGCGTCCGCCACGAAGCGCGCGCCGCCCGCCGTCCAGTCCGGCCGGCCCGCCGCGAACCGGTCATCGACGACCCATTCCAGATAGGGCTCGGCCACCACCGGCCAGGCATCCCGCACGCCCAGCGCCGCAGCGATCTCCTGCCGATCGGCGTCCGTCGTGCGGGGCACGATGCGATCGACCATCGAGCAGGGAAACGTGCACGCCGACGCGATCCAGTCCGCCAGCGCGGGATCGACGCGCGCCGCGAACGTAAGCACCAGCGCCCGCAGCAGGCGGCCATTGGCCGGCAGGTTATCCAGCGACATGACGGTGACTGCCGGCAGGCCCGCCGCGCGGCGGCGCTGCAACCCGTGCACCACGAACCCGATGACGCCGCGCGGCGCCGCCGGGTTTGCAAGGTCATGCACGATATCGGGATGATCCAGATTCAGCCTGCCGCTGGCGGGATCGTGGCAATAGCCCTTCTCGGTGACCGTGATGCTGACGATACGAGTGCCGGGCGTGGCGATACGCGCCAGCACGGCTTGCGGATCCTCGGGCGCTACCCGCGTTTCAAGCAGGCTGCCGATGACCCGCAAGCGTTGCCGCGACGCCCCGCTGCCATCGGCATCGCGCAGGGCCAACGCATACAGGCCGTCCTGCGGCGCCAACGCATCGCGCGTGTCGGCATGGCGCAGCGAGACGCCGCAAATGCCCCAGTCCGGCCCGGCCCCGGCGCGCAACGCCGCGTCGTTCACCGCCGCCAGATGCGCGCGCACGAAGGCGCCCAGGCCCAGATGCACGATGCCGATGCCGAGCGCGTCCCGGTCATAACCCGGACGCGCCACCTGCGCGGGCAGGCCGTCCAGCGAGGCCGCGTTCAGCCGGCCGCCATCGGCTACCAGTTCCATAGCGTGCCGTCGTGCTGCAGCCGGTTCACGGGCAGATAGGCGCGCTGATACGGATATCGCGCCGCCAGTTTCTCGTCGATGTCGACGCCGTGGCCCGGCGCTTCGCCCGGATACAGCATGCCCTGCTCGAACGTATAGGCGTGCGGGAAGACGGCGTCGGTTTCATCGGTGTGCCGCATGTATTCCTGGATGCCGAAATTCGGCACCCATAGGTCAAAGTGCAGCGCAGCGCCCATGCAGACCGGCGACAGGTCCGTGGCGCCATGGCAGCCGGTGCGCACCTGATAGAGCGACGCCATGTCGGCAATGCGCCGCAGGTGCGTGATGCCGCCCGCGTGAACAACCGTGGTGCGGATGTAGTCGATGAGCTGGTTCTGCACCAGGTCTTTGCAGTCCCAGATGGTGTTGAAGACTTCGCCCACCGCCAGCGGCGTGGTGGTGTGCTGGCGGATCAGCCGAAAGGCCTCCTGGTTCTCGGCGGGCGTGGCGTCTTCCATCCAGAAGAGGCTGTAGGGCTCCAGCGACTTGCCCAGCCGCGCGGCCTCGATGGGCGTCAGCCGGTGGTGCACGTCGTGCAGCAGATGGTGTTCGAAGCCCAGCTTGTCGCGGATGCGGTCGAACAATTGCGGCGCGTGGCGCAGGTATTTTTCGGTGGACCAGTCGTGCTCGCTGGGCAGGTCCGCGTCGGCGGGCTCGTAGAACAACGTGCCGCGCCCCACGCCGTACACCTTTTCCAATCCCGGCACGCCGCTTTGCGCGCGGATGGCGCGATAGCCCATGTCGGCGTAGCGCAGCACCTCGTCCACGGTCTGCTCGATGTCCGAGCCGTTGGCGTGGCCGTAGACCATCACGCCGCTGCGGCTCTTGCCGCCAAGCAGCTGGTATAGAGGCAGGCCGGCGGCCTTGGCCTTCAGGTCCCACAGCGCGGTGTCCACGCCGGCGATGGCGGTCATCGTGACCGGCCCGCGCCGCCAGTAAGCGCCCTTGTACAGGTACTGCCAGATATCCTCGATCTGATGCGCATCGCGCCCGATCAGGCAGGGGATGACGTGCTCGGTCAGATAGGCGGCCACCGCCAGCTCGCGCCCGTTCAGCGTCGCATCGCCAATGCCGGTCAGGCCCTGGTCGGTTTCGATCTTCAGGGTCACGAAGTTGCGGCCCGGAGAACAGACAATCACGCGTGCATTCGTAATCTTCATCTTGGACTTCCGGCTACAGGAAAGGGACGGCCGCACGAGGCGGCCGCAGGATCAGAACATCACCATCACTTTCATCGCCTGGTTGCGATCACCCGCCAGCGCAAAGGCGTCGTGCACACGCGCGACGGGCACCGCGGCCGTCAGCAGCGGCGACACGTCCACCAGGCCGCGGGCCAGGCAATCGACGGCCATCGCGTATTCGTCCACGAAGCGGAAGCTGCCGATGCACGACAGGCTCTTGACCATGATCTGGTTGAAGGGGCAGTCCGCGCTGCTGCCGGACAGCGTTCCCACCGTCACGACGACGCCCCGCGGACGCGCCGCGCGCAGGCAGCTCGCCAGTCCCGTATAACTGCCCGACGCCTCGAAGCACACGTCCACCGTGCCCTTGCCCGCGGCCAGCGCGTCCAGCGCGGCCGGATCTGCGGCCGCATTGATGGTTTGCGACGCGCCCACCCGCGCGCACGCCGCCAGCGTCTGGTCCACGATGTCCACCACGATGACCCGGCTGGCGCCCGCCAGGCGCGCCGCCATCAGAATCAGCGCGCCGATGGGGCCCGCCCCCACCACCATGGCCGTCTTGCCCAGCAGCGACCCCGCGCTGCGCACGGCATGCAGGGCGACCGCCAGTGGCTCGCCAAAGGCCGCCAGCTCAAACGACAGCGAATCCGGCACCGGCACGCATTGCCGCTCGTCCACCACCACCTCTTCACGCATCGCGCCCTGCATGTGCGGAAAGCGGCTGGCGCTACCGAAGAAATGCACCGACTCGCAATGATTGGAATCGCCCTGCCGGCAATAGCGGCACACGCCGCAGGTGCGCGCCGGATCCAGCGCGACTCGGTCGCCAGGCTTGACCGCCGTCACGTCCGCGCCCACCTCCAGCACCTGCCCGGACGCCTCGTGGCCCGGCGTCAGCGGTTCACGGATGACAAAATCGCCCACCCGGCCGTGCCGGTAGTAATGCAGGTCCGATCCGCAGATGCCGACAGCCTTGACGCCGACGCGCACCTGCGACGGTCCGAGCGGCTGCGGCGCCGAAGAGTCCAGGCGCAGGTCCTGCGCCCCGTGGATCATGCAGTTCAGCATCAGCGCCACCCCTGTGCAAATTCACCGATCACCCGTTCCAGGTGCTCGCGCATCGCCTGCCGCGCTTCCTGCGTGTCGCGGGCCACCAGCGCGCCGAAGATGCGCTGATGATCGGCCTGCGACGCCAGGCGCAAGGCCTGCGTATGGAAATGCTGCTCCATTTTTTCCCAGATCGGACCCCGGGCCTGATCCCACATCGACGTCACCGTCGCCAGCAGCACGCTGTTGCCGGTGGATTGGGCAATGCACAGGTGAAAGCGGCGGTCGGCCTCGGCGTTGGCGTCCTTGTCCGTCATCCGGTCGCGCATGGCCGTCAGCGCCTCGAAGATGCGGTCCAGGTCTGCGTCGGTGCGGGTGGTGGCCGCCAGCGCGGCGATCTCGGATTCGATCAGGCAGCGCGCGCGCAGCAGCTCAAAGGGGCCGGCGCCCGCCTCCGGCATCGCGGACGGACGGTTCGCGTCCGGTTCGCAGACATAGATGCCCGATCCGCCGCGCACTTCCACCACGCCCTGCAATTCCAGCGCAATGATGGCCTCGCGCACGGACGTGCGGCTGACGTCGAAGCGCTCGGCCAGCGCGCGCTCGGCGGGCAGGCGCTGGCCCGCGGCGAATTCGCCCTGCGCCACCAGCGCGTGGATCTGCGCGGCCAGCCGCAGATAGCCGCGGTCTGGCGCGATGCGGCCGGCGGAGACTTCGGGCTTGGAAAGCGATTGCAACGTCATGGCGCCTCAAATTGGTCTGACCAAATCGTATTTGGTCCACCAATTTGCGCCATCGTGGTTTTCCACTACTCGCGGCGGAACAGGCCCCTCGACAGCCCCCGCACCGCCCCTGTATAGATACGGATCGACCGACAGCCAAGGAAAAGCGACATGCCCAGCACGACCGACCAGCCCTTGCCCGCCGACCTGGCGGACCTGACCGTCACCGAGGCGGCGGCACGCATCCGCGAGGGCCGCCTCACCAGCGTTGCGCTGACCCAGGCCTGCCTGGACCGCATCAGCGCCCGCCAGGACCTGAATGCGTTCATCACCGTCGACCGCGACGGCGCGCTGGCGCAGGCGCGCGCCTACGATGCGGCGCCCGGCCACGGCCCGCTGGGCGGCGTGCCCATCGCAATCAAGGACAACATCCACGTCGCGGGGCTGCCGAACACGGCCGGGACGCCGGCGCTAAAAGACTTCCGCCCCGCCGAAGATGCACCCGTCGTGCAGCGGCTGCGCGAAGCCGGCGCCGTCATCCTGGGCAAGACCAACATGCATGAACTGGCGTTCGGCGTGTCCGGCTTCAACACCGCCTTCCCCGGCCCGGATGGCGATGGCACGCGCAACGCCTACGACGCGCGCCTGATCGCCGGCGGCTCGTCGTCGGGCAGCGGCGCGGCGGTGGGCGCGCGGCTGGCGCCGGCCGCGCTGGGCACCGATACCGGCGCGTCGGTGCGCCTGCCCGCCTCGGTGAACGGATCGGCAGGCTTTCGTCCCACCGTGGGCCGGTACGACGGCGCGGGCATCACCCCCATTTCTCACACGCGCGACACACCAGGCCCCATCGCCAACGGCATGGCCGACATCGTGCTGCTGGATGGGATCCTCACGGGCCAGACCGAGCCGCTGGCGCCCCTGTCGCCGGCCAGCATCCGCCTGGGCGTGGCCACCTATTTCTGGGCCGATCTCGATCACGAGGTGCAGGCGGTTTCCGAAGCCGCCTTGAACAAGCTGCGCACGGCCGGTGTAACGCTGGTGGACCTGGACATGCCCGACCTCCCCGACGCCAACGCGGCAGTCGGCATGCCCCTATGCCTGTTTGAGCAGAAGCCCGACCTGACGGCCTATCTGGCGCGCTATCACGTGGGCGTCAGCTTTGACGAGGTGGTCGCTCAGATCTCCAGCCCCGACGTGAAAGGCATCTTCGACAACCTGATCGTGCCGGGCGTGCTGCCCACGCCGGACGGCCAGATCCTGCCGTTGCAGCCGCTGTACGAACACGCCATCGCAAGCGGCCGGCGCGAACTCATCGAGGTCTATCGCCGCGCCTTCAAGGAACACGCGCTGGACGGCCTGCTATTTCCCACCGTGCCGGTCCCGCCGCCCGCCGCCACGCCCGAGGCCAGCAGTTTCGAGACCTTTGCGCGTCTGGCGCGCAACGTGGATCCCGGCAGCAACGCGGGCCTGCCCGGCCTGAGCGTGCCGGCCGGGCTGTCGAATCAAGGTCTGCCAGTGGGATTGGAGATCGACGGCCTGCCGGGCGAGGACCGCAAGGTGCTCGCGATCGGCGTGGCCATCGAGAAGATACTGGGGCGCATCGCCGCGCCCCAGCGCTAGGCGCGTCAGCCCAGGTTGGGCGCCAGCGTGCGCTTCAGGTCTTCGATGCTGCGGCCGCTGCGGCGGGCGTAGTCCTCAAGCTGGTCCTGGCCGATGACGCCCACGTTGAAGTATTGCGACTGCGGGTGGCTGAAGTAAAAGCCCGACACGCTGGACGCCGGGTACATGGCATAGCTGTCCGTCAGCATCATGCCGATGTCCTCGCCGTCCAGCACGCGGAACATGTCGGTCTTCACGACGTGTTCCGGGCAGGCAGGGTAGCCAGGCGCCGGGCGGATACCCACGTATTTCTCGGCAATCATGTCCTCGTTGGACAGGGCCTCGTCGGGCGCGTAGCCCCACAGGTCCTGGCGCACGCGCGCGTGCAGGCATTCGGCAAAGGCTTCGGCCAGGCGGTCCGCCAGCGACTTGAGCATGATGCTGGAGTAGTCGTCCAGCGCCTTCTCGAATTCCGCTTCCTTCTTCTCGATGCCCAGACCGGCCGTGACGGCGAACATACCGATGTAGTCGAGCTTGCCGCTGGACTTGGGCGCAATGAAGTCGGACAGCGACTTGTTGCTGACGCCTTCGCGCTTGGCGCCCTGCTGGCGCAGGTTGCGGTACGTGAACAGCACCTCGCTGCGCGTCTCGTCCTTGTAGACCTCGATATCTTCATCGTTGACGCTGTTGGCCGGATAGAAGCCCACGACGCCGTTGGCGGTCAGCCAGCGGCCTTCGACGATGCGCTTCATCATGGCCTGGCCGTCGGCAAAGACCTTGCGCGCCTGCTCGCCCACCACCTTGTCCTGCAGGATGGCGGGGTACGGGCCGAACAGGCTCCACGTCTGGAAGAACGGGCCCCAGTCCACGTACTTCGCGATCTCGACCAGGTCGTAGCTCTTGAAGGTGCGCCGGCCGATGAACTTGGGACGCGGCGGCGTGTAGTTGTCCCAGTCGATGGCCGGACGCGAGGCGCGCGCCTCGGCCAGCGGCAGGATCGGCGTCGCCTTGCGGTTGGCGTGGCGGCGGCGCACGTCTTCGTATTCCTCGGCCAACTCCGTCAGATAGGCTTCCGACTGGTCCGACATCAGGTTGGTGGCCACACCCACCGACCGGCTGGCGTCCGGCACATAGATGACCGGGCCTTCGTAGTTCGGGGCGATCTTGACGGCGGTGTGCACGCGGCTGGTGGTGGCGCCGCCGATCATCAGCGGCACCTTGCGGCTGCGGAAATACTCGTCGCGCTGCATCTCGGACGCCACGTACGCCATCTCTTCCAGGCTGGGCGTGATCAGGCCGGACAGCCCGACGATGTCGGCGTTCTCTTCCTTGGCCTTCTCCAGGATCTGCGCGCAGGGCACCATCACGCCCATGTTCACGACTTCAAAGTTGTTGCACTGCAGGACCACCGACACGATGTTCTTGCCGATGTCGTGCACGTCGCCCTTCACGGTGGCGATGACGATCTTGCCCTTGGCGCGCACGTCGCCGCCCGCAGCCGCGATCTGGCGCTTTTCTTCCTCGATGAAGGGAATCAGGTGCGCCACGGCCTGCTTCATGACGCGGGCGGATTTCACCACCTGCGGCAGGAACATCTTGCCTTCGCCGAACAGGTCGCCGACGACGTTCATGCCGTCCATCAGCGGGCCTTCGATCACTTCAATGGGACGGCCGCCGCGCGCTTCGATCTTCTGGCGCACCTCTTCGGTGTCTTCCACGATGAAGGCCGTGATGCCGTGGACGAGCGCGTGCGACAGGCGCTGCTCGACTTCGGCCTGGCGCCAGGCCAGGTCTTCTTCCTTCTTGGCGCCGCTGCCCTTCACGGTGTCGGCAAACTGCACCAGGCGTTCGGTGGGCGTGCGCTCGTCGGCGGGATCCGTCTTGCCGACGGGCTCGGGGCGGTCCAGCACCACGTCTTCCACCAGGTCGCGCAGCGTGGCATCCAGATCGGCATACACGCCCAGCTGGCCGGCGTTGACGATGCCCATCGTCATGCCTTCCTTGACCGCGTAATACAGGAACACGGTGTGGATGGCCTCGCGCATCGGCTCGTTGCCGCGGAACGAGAAGCTGACGTTGGACACGCCGCCGGAGATGCGCGCATGCGGCAGGTTCTCGCGGATCCAGCGCGTGCCTTCGATGAAGTCCACGGCGTAGTGATTGTGCTCGTCGATGCCGGTGGCGACCGCGAAGACGTTCGGGTCGAAGATGATGTCTTCCGGCGGAAAGCCCTCTTCCTCGACCAGGATCTTGTAGGCGCGGCCGCAGATTTCCTTGCGGCGCTCCAGGGTGTCGGCCTGACCCAGTTCGTCGAACGCCATCACCACGACCGCGGCGCCGTAGCGGCGGCACAGACGCGCATGATGGCGGAAAGGCTCGAGCCCTTCCTTCATGGAGATCGAGTTCACGACCGCCTTGCCCTGCACGCACTTCAGGCCGGTCTCGATGACTTCCCACTTCGAGCTGTCGATCATGACCGGCACGCGGGCGATGTCGGGCTCGGACGCGATCAGGTTCAGGAAGCGGTGCATGCAGGCCACCGAATCCAGCATGGCCTCGTCCATGTTGATGTCGATGATCTGCGCGCCGTTTTCGACCTGCTGGCGGGCCACGGCCAGCGCCTCGTCGTATTTCTCTTCGCGGATCAGGCGGGCGAACATCTTGCTGCCCGTCACGTTGGTGCGTTCGCCCACGTTGACGAACAGCGTGTCTTCGTCAATGTTCAGCGGCTCCAGGCCCGACAGGCGGGTCTTGACGGCGATCTCGGGCACGACGCGCGGCGTCAGCACCGTCACTTTCTCGGCGATCGCGCGGATGTGGTCCGGCGTAGTGCCGCAGCAGCCGCCCGACATGTTCACCAGCCCCGCGCGCGCGAATTCCTCGAGCAGGGCCGAGGTGTCGGCCGGCGTCTCGTCAAAGCCGGTTTCGGCCATGGGATTGGGCAGGCCGGCGTTGGGATACACGCAGACGTAGGTGTCGCAGATCTTGGACAGTTCGGCCACGTAGGGGCGCATCAGCGCGGCGCCCAGCGCGCAGTTCAGGCCGACAGTGACGGGACGCGCGTGGCGCACCGAGTTCCAGAAGGCCTCGACCGTCTGGCCCGACAGGATGCGGCCGGACGCGTCGGTCACCGTGCCGGAGATCATCACCGGCAGGCGGATGCCGCGTTCCTCGAACACTTCCTCGGTGGCGAAGATGGCGGCCTTCGCGTTCAGCGTGTCGAAGATGGTTTCGATCAGGACGATGTCGATGCCACCGTCCAAGAGGCCGTTGAGCTGCTCGATGTAAGCGACGCGCAGCTCGTCGAACGTGACGTTGCGGGCGCCCGGGTCGTTCACGTCCGGCGAAATGGAAGCCGTCTTGGGCTGCGGGCCCAGCGCGCCGGCCACGAAGCGCGGCTTGTCGGGCGTGCTGTAGGCGTCACAGGCCTCGCGCGCCAGTTGCGCCGACACCAGGTTCAGCTCGTAGGCCAGTTCGGGCAGGTCGTAGTCGCCCTGCGCAATCGTGGTGGCGCCAAAGGTGTTGGTCTCGATGACGTCGGCGCCCGCGTCCAGATACTGGCGGTGGATCTCCGAGATGACGTCGGGCCGCACCAGCGACAGCAGTTCGTTGTTGCCCTTCACGTCCTTGCCGTGATCGGCAAAGCGCTCGCCGCGGAAGTCCGCTTCGCCCAGCTTGTAGCGCTGGATCATGGTGCCCATGGCGCCGTCCAGGATCAGGATGCGCTTGCCCAGCAGGCGGGCAAAGTCGCCGCCGCGGGTATAGGCTTCGGGAGGGTACGGCAGGCGGGGATACGACACGATCAGGTCCGGATTAGGTTGGCCACGGCAGCGCGGATGTGGCTAAAACGCGAAAAACGCCGAAAAAACAAGCCCTGATCGTAACAAAATGGGCCTTCGCGCGCCTCACGGTGATACAGTTTCGGCCCCGAACCGGTGCTTTCGGCGCATCAGGTTGGGCAAGGACGCAACACTTGCCCGCCGCGAGCGAAAGATAAACGGGAAACAGGAAGACGCCCCACGCGGCGCCGCGCCGCCCAAAAGGCCGCCGCGGCTGCCTGCCAGTCCAGCCTGTGCTGCCCCCGCAACGGTCCCCATGCGCGCTTGGCGCCCATGGCAGCCCGATACCGGCCTGTTCGCTCGTCAGGATGCCTGTTTCCCGCCGCCCGGCCTTTCGGCCCGCCCGGCGCGCCGGCATCCTTCCCATCGTGAATGGCCTGCGGGGTCGCGGGCCGCACCGAGGTCATGTAGATGAAAGCCCGCTCCATCCGGCGCTACGCCGGCGCCCTGCTCTGTTCCGCTCCGGCCATCGCCGCCGCCCAGCAAACCGCTCCAGCCACGTCCGAACTCGACAGCATCACCGTCACCGCCCAGCGTGTGCCCACCGACGGCCGCACGCTGCCGGTGTCGATCTCGGTGATCACCGCCCAGGACATCGCGGCCAGCAGCGCCCGCACCATGCAGGACCTGCTGTCCACGCAGGCCGGCATCAACCTGATCAACACCAGCAGCTCCAGCGACAACGCCATCGTCGACCTGCGCGGCTTCGGCATCACGGGCGCCAGCAACACGCTCATCCTGATCGACGGCGTCAAGCAGAACACCAACGACCTGTCGGCGCCCAGCCTGGGCGTGGTGCCGCTGGACCAGGTCGAACGCATTGAAATCGTGCGCGGCAGCGGCTCCGTGCAATACGGCGGCGGCACCACCGGCGGCGTGATCAACATCATCACCCGCTCCGACTTCACGAAGGAACCCGTGGCCGCCCGCGCCACCGCCACCTTCGGCAGCTACGGCCTGCGCCAGTACGACGCCGCCGTCTCGATGAACAACGAGAAGGTGGGCGTGGACGCCTACATGCAGTCGCTGCACAGCAACGGCTACCGCGACAACAGCGGCGAACGCCGCGAAGGCGGCGGCGGCGGCATCACGTTCCGCCACGACGACGGTTCGATCCGCCTGTACGGCCGCACGACCACGCAGAAGCTGGAACTGCCCGGCCCGCGCACGATCAACCCGTTCACGGGCGTGAACGAATTCCAGGACGACCCGCGCGGCTCGAAGAACGACGTCGACTACGTCAAGACCACGACCACCACGTTCGGCCTGCAGCTCGAGCAAGCCATCGGCGCCGGCGTGCTGTATTCGGACCTGTCGACCCGCGAAAAGAAGCTCAGCGGCCTGACCTATGACGGGTTCGGCGACACGTTGCGCGACCAGAAGCTGGAAGAGAACATCGCCAGCGTGCGCTACCGCCTGCCGATCAACGGCGGCCACAGCGTCGTGTTTGGCGCCGATGCGCAGGAAGCCAAGACCACCGCCGACCAGAACGCCTACTACGACTTCGAACCGTCGAAGTGGCAGTCGCGCCAGCACCAGTACGGCCTGTTCGCCGAAGGCCAGATCCGCGCCACCGACAGCACTTACGTGACGATGGGCGTGCGCCGCCAATACGCGTCCGACGACCTGGAAGTGATTTCGGGCTCCGGCACGCCGTCCGACCGCAGCCACCACCTGACCGCGTGGCAGTTGGGCGTGCGCCAGGACCTGTCCGGCGGCTTCGGCCTGTACGGCAAGGTCGGCCGCAGCTTCCGTCTGCCCAATGCCGACGAACTGCTGTCCGTCCAGTCGCCGCTGGCCCCGCAGACCTCCACCGACAAGGAAATCGGCGTCACGTGGCAGTCGGCCAGCAGCAGCGCGCGCCTGTCGTACTTCCACTATGACCTGACCAACGAGATCCAGTACAACCCGCTGGCCGACGGCCTGTGGGGCCCGGGCACGGGCGCCAACACCAACCTGGATCCGACCCGCCGCCAGGGCATCGAGCTTGAAGGCCACACCGCGCTGTCCAGCAGCGTCAGCGTGGACGCCAACCTGACCTGGATGGAAGCGCAGTTCCGCTCCGGCACCTACGCCGGCGTCGACCTGGCCGGCAAGACCGTGCCACTGGCGCCCAAGTGGCTGGCCAACGCCGGTGTGACCTGGCGCCCCACCGATGCGTTCCTGTGGAACGTGTCGGCGCAATACGTGGGCAAGTCGCGCATGGACAACGACCAGGCCAACCAGTTCGACAAGGAACTGGACGCGTACGTGCTGTTCAACACCAAGGTCGCGTACAAGTTCACCCGCAACATCGAAGGCGCGGTGGGCGTGAACAACATCTTCGATCGCCAGTACGCCACGTACGGCATCCGCGGCGGCAACGCCTCGTTCGAAATGCTGGGTCCCGTCGCGAACTACAGCCTGTACCCCGCCCCCGGCCGCAACTTCTACGCGTCGCTCACGCTACGCTACTGATTGCCGCCTGGCGGACAGGGCCTGCCGGTCTGCGCCTTTGTTGAGGCTCAGGGTCCGCGCAGGCCCTGTTCTACATTTGTGCCTACCCGACGGAGCCGCCGCATGACCTTTGAACGCGTCCTGACGACTGCCGGCGTTGCGCTGACGCTGGCGCTATCTCCGCTGCTGACCCACGGCGCACCCGTCATCCAGGTCCAGGACGACCGCGGCCGCACCGTCACGCTGGACGCCCCCGCCCGGCGCGCCGTCACGCTGGCGCCCCATGCCACCGAACTCATCTACGCCGCCGGCGCCGGCGGCCACATAGTCGGCACCGTGCTCGGCAGCGACTACCCGGCCGCGGCGCGCGCGCTGCCCGTCATCGGCGACGGCACGCAGCCGGACGCCGAGCGCGTGGCTGCCGCCCGTCCCGACCTGCTGATCGCCTGGCAGCCGTCCGCCGCCGAACCCCTGGCGCGCGTGATGGACAAGCTGGGCGTTCCCGTCTTCTACAGCGATCCGCTGACGCTCGCCGCCATCCCCGGCGCGGTCGAACGCATGGGCCAGCTGTTCGACACCGAGCCCGTGGCGCAGGCCGCCGCGCAGGACATGCGCGCCCGGCTGGATGCCCTGAAGGCGCGCTATGCCGGCCGGCGCCCGGTGCGCGTCTTCGTGCAGGCAGGCCTGGACCCCATCTACACCCTGAACGACACCAGCATCGTCAGCGATGCACTGCGGCTGTGCGGCGGCATCAACGTCTTCGGCCAGGCGCCCATCGTGGCCCCGCAGGTCACGCTGGAAGGCGTGCTGGCGGCCCGGCCCGAGGCCGTGCTGGCCGGCGTCTCGCGCCCGGAGGACACGGCCAGGAACCTGGCTGCCTGGCAGGCGATGGGCCTGCCGGCGGCGCGCCAGGGCCACGTCTACGGCGTCGACGCCGACGCGCTCTACCGGCCCGGCCCCCGGCTGATCGACGCGGCCGAGACCCTCTGCGCCGACCTGGACCGGGTGCGCTGACGCGCGCGATCCGCAAATAGTGGAACGCGCCGGACCGGTGCCCGGCCCTGCCGTCCTGCGGACTGCTTTATCATTCGGCATCAGTCAGCCAGTCCCCCGCGGGCCTCGCATCGTGCGCGCCCGCCCTTTGAAGCACCGCCATGACCACACAAGACACTCTCACCATCGCCGGCCGCGCCTATTCGTCGCGCCTGCTCGTCGGAACCGGCAAGTACAAGGACTTCGAACAGACCCGCGCGGCCCTGGATGCCAGCGGCACGGAAATCGTCACCGTCGCCATCCGCCGCACCAACATCGGCCAGAACGCCGGTGAGCCGAACCTGCTGGACTACGTTCCCACCTCCAAATTCACGCTGCTGCCCAATACCGCCGGCTGCTACTCCGCCGACGACGCCGTGCGCACGCTGCGCCTGGCCCGCGAACTGCTGGACGGCCACGACCTCGTGAAGCTCGAAGTGCTGGGCGACCCGCACACCCTGTTCCCCAACATGCCCGAAACCCTCAAGGCCACCAAGACGCTGGTCGATGAAGGCTTCAAGGTCATGGTCTATTGCACCGACGATCCCATCCAGTGCCGCATGCTGGAAGACATGGGCGCCGTGGCCGTCATGCCGCTGGCCTCGCTGATCGGCTCGGGCATGGGCATCCTGAACCCCTGGAACCTGCGCCTCATCATCGACCAGGCCCGCGTGCCGGTCGTGGTCGACGCCGGCGTGGGCACCGCGTCCGACGCCGCCATCGCCATGGAACTGGGCTGCGACGCCGTCCTGATGAACACCGCCATCGCCGGCGCGCGCGACCCCATCCTGATGGCCAGCGCCATGAAGAAGGGCGTCGAAAGCGGCCGTGAGGCCTTCCTGGCCGGCCGCATGCCCAAGAAGCTGTACAGCGGCGCGCCCAGCTCGCCCACCGAAGGCTTGATCACCGGCGGTCCCGCGAAATGAATTCCCGCCAGCCGGCCGCCAGCGGCCGTCCCATCCCCAACGCGCTGACCATCGCGGGCGTCGACCCGTCCGGCGGCGCCGGCATCCTGGCCGACGTCAAGGCCATGAGCGCGCTGGGCGCCTACGGCTGCGCCATCATCGCCGCGCTCACCGCGCAGAACACGCAGGGCGTGACCGGCATTTCGCCAGTGCCGCCCGCCTTTGTCGGCCTGCAGATCGACACGCTGTTCACCGACGTGCGCATCGACGCGGTGAAGGTCGGCATGCTGGGCCAGCGGCCCATCATCGAGGTCGTGGCCGAAAAACTTGCCAAATGGACGCCCGCGCACGTCGTGCTCGACCCCGTCATGGTCGCCAAGAGCGGCGACCTGCTGCTTGAGAACGACGCCGTCGGCGCCATGCGCGAAGCCATGCTGCCCCTGACCACCCTGCTCACGCCCAACCTGCCCGAGGCCGGCGTGCTGCTCGAAGAGCGCCCCGTCGAGACCGTCAAGGAAATGCGGCGCGTCGCCGAGCGACTGCGCAACAAGCTGGCGCATTCCGGCGAACGCTGGGTGCTGGTCAAGGGCGGACACCTGCCCGGCAGCGAAACCATCGACCTGCTGCACGACGGCGACCGCATGATCGAACTGCCCGGCCACCGCATCGACACCGCCAACACGCACGGCACCGGCTGCACGCTGTCGGCCGCGCTGGCGGCGCTGCTGCCGCAAATCGGGGACGTACCAGAATCCGCCAAGCGCGCCAAGGCCTATCTGACTGAAGCCATCCGCCACGCGGAGCGCCTCTCGGTCGGATCGGGCCACGGTCCGGTCCACCATTTCCACGGCTGGTGGTAAGCGTCAGCCGGCCTGAAACATCTGCCGCACGGGCGCGCCGTCACAGGACGCTACGAATCGGTACAATGGCTCGTTGATTCCTCTGTTTTTTCTGACCGTCATGAACGCTTCGACCCTGCCCGACGTAGAACAAGCCCGCTTCAATATGGTGGAACAGCAGATCCGCCCGTGGGACGTCCTGGACGCCAACGTGCTGCAAGCGCTGTTCGATGTGCGCCGCGAACAATTCGTTCCGCCGGCCCTGCGCGGCCTCGCGTTTTCCGACCTGGAGCTGCCGCTCGAGATCAACGCGGTCAACACGCGCCAGACCATGCTCGCCCCCAAGGTCGAAGCCCGTCTCGCGCAGGAACTGCTGCTGACCAAGTCCGACTGTGTGCTCGAAATCGGCACCGGTTCGGGCTACCAGGCCGCCCTCCTGGGCTACCTGGCGCAACAGGTCACCTCCGTCGAAATCGACAGCCGTCTGGTGACCTTCGCGCAGCAGAACCTGCAAATGAACAACGTCACCAACGTCAAGGTCGAAACCGGCGACGCCCGCAACGGCTGGGGCTCCACCGAATACGACGCCATCCTGGTCACCGGTTCCGTGCCGGTCGTGCCGGACGCGCTGAAGTACCAGTTGCGCGTGGGCGGCCGCCTTGTCGTGGTGGTCGGCCAGAACCCCATCATGACGGCCTGTCGCATCACCCGCACCACCGCCGCCAGCTTCGAAACCGTCAAGCTCTTCGAAACGGTCATCAAGCCGTTGCGCGGCGTCACGGTGTCGCAGTTCAAGTTCTAACTCCGCGACCTCGCCGCCTTCCGCCCGGCCCCCATGGGGCCGGCGTCACGTCCGGCGGCCCGGCGTATCGTTGAAAGATCATGCGCGTCCGATCACTTACGGCTTTACTGGTTTTCACCTGCGCCGCAAGTGCCGGCCCGCTGACTGCGTCCGCCCAGAACCTGGTCCAGGTCTGGCAGGCCGCGCTGGGCAATGACCCCACCTACGCCGCCGCGCGCGCCAACTACCGCGCCGGCCTTGAAAAAGAACCCCAGGCCCGCGCGCTGCTGCTGCCCCTGATCACCGCCGAAGCCGGCGGCGCCTACCAGGAAACCCGCAGCACCCGCGGCCTGTCCTACGCCTACAGCGGCGGCCGCGGCGTGTGGGACCTGGCGCTCACCCAGCCTCTCTTCGACTGGGGCCGCTGGCAAAACTTCGAGCAATCCAAGCTCATCGTCGCGGACGTCGAAGTCCAGCTCCAGCAGGCCTACCAGGACCTCTTGCTACGCGTCGCCGACGCCTACTTCAACGTCCTGTACGCCCAAGACACCCTGACCGCCACCGAAGCCGAAAGGGCCGCCGTCGCCGGTCAGTTGGAATCCGCCAAGCGCAACTTCGAACTCGGCAACGCCACCATCACCGACACGTACGAGGCGCAGTCCCGCTACGACCTCGTCGTGGCCCAGGAACTGCGCCTGCAGAACGACCTGGAAGTGCGCCGCGACGAACTCGCCAAGATCATCGGCACGCAGCCCGGCGCACTGGCCGAACTGCCCTACGGCGTACAACTGCCCGCCCCCCAGCCCGCCCGCATCGCCGACTGGAGCAACCAGGCCGAAACCTCCAGCCTCGAAGTCCTGCGCGCGCAACTGCTCACCCGCATCGCCGGCCGCGAAATCCAGATCGCCAAGAGCGGCCACTACCCCACCCTGAACCTGCGCGCCACCAGCGGCAGCGCCAGCGACGCCGTCATGCGCAACGCCGCCCCCGGCAAGCCCATCGACAACACCATCGGCGTGGTCCTCTCCATCCCCCTCTACTCCGGCGGCGGCGTGTCCTCGCAAGTCACGGAAAAGGTCGAACTGGAACAAAAGGCCCGCTACGACTTCGAAACCGCCCGCCGCCAGGCCGTCCAGGCCACGCGCCAGTACTACACCGGCGTCACCAGCGGCCTGGCCCGCATCCAGGCCCTGGAAGCCGGCGAAAAATCCAGCCGCGCCGCCGTAGAAGCCAACCGCACCGGCTACGAAGTCGGCGTGCGCATCAACCTGGACGTCCTGAACGCCCAGCAACAGCTCTACGCCACCCAGCGCGACCTGGCCCTGGCCCGCTACAGCACGGTGCTCTCCGGCCTGCGCTTGAAGGCCACTAGCGGCATCCTGGCGGAATCGGATCTGGACGCCATCAACCGGCTGCTGCGCGCACCGCGCTGAGCGAGCCAGGGGGCAGCACGGGTGACACCCGCGCCCCGGTGTCGCGCCACCGGTGCCTGACACCCTGCCACCGGTGCCTAACACCCCGCCACCGGTGCCTAACACCCCGCCACCGGTGTCTGACACCCTTGAAGCACTGTCTCGAACCCAAGATCATCTCCGCGGGTGTCAGACACCTAATCACCAGCCCCCGCCAGCGCGCGAGCGCACACCGCCACGACGTCCCACCGACCCGATGCCGATTGCCGCCGCCCGGGCGGCAGCAATTCGGCGGCCCCGCAAATCCCCTTCCCCGACCACAGGTCTTACAGCGCCCCAAACCAAAGACCCTCGTAGCACGGCGTCGCGGTCACCGTGGGCGCGAGCGCCGTCGATGCGCCCCGAGGGAATCTGAAGGGAGCCGAAGGCGGACGAAGATGACGAAGGGGGGGCCGCCTAGGCAAGTCCGGAGCGAAGGCTCCGGACCGCAATCGTGGGCGATCGTGCCCACGGTGACTGCGGCGCCGGGCGACCTAAGAAGATCTGCGGCACCGACCTACGAAGACCGGCAGCACCGATCCACGAACACCGGCAGCACCGACCCACGAAGCCCTAAAGCCCCCACCTGCAAAGCCCAAAGCACAAAAAGAAAAGGCGGCCACCCAGGCCGCCTCACACTCATCCAACACCTCAAATTCAAAGCCTTCATCCGCCTTGAATCTTCTTCACCAACGCCGTAGTAGACCGCTCAAACTCAAAAGGAATCGCCACGGCACGCCCCCCCCAGCTCTTCACCAGCGCAGTCTCCGGCAACGTCTCCATGTCGTAATCGCCACCCTTGACGATCAAATCAGGCCGAAGCTCCCCGATCAACGCCTCGGGCGTGTCCTCGTGAAACGACGTCACCACCGACACAAACCCCAACGCCGCCAGCAACGCCGCCCGATCTTCCATCCGATTCAGAGGACGCTCCGAACCCTTCCCCAGCCGCCGCACCGATTCATCGGTATTCACGGCGACAATCAACGTCGCCCCCAACTGCGCCGCCTGATCCAGATACGTCGCATGCCCGCGATGCAGGATGTCGAACACCCCATTCGTGAACACCAGCGGCCGCGGAAAGCGGCCAGCGGCGACGGCAGCGACGAGTTCGTCGCGGGACAGGACCTTGGATTCGAAACGGGCGGCAGGCATGCGGGGATTATAGGAGGGATCAGGCGCCGCCCAGGATGATCTCTTTGTCCTTCGGAACGATCAGCGCCGACACTTCCTTCCGGTAACGGTTCAGATCCTTCACCGTCTCGAAGCTGCGGTCCATCAGCTTCGACAGGATGTGCAGAATCCGCGTCGCCACCTTCTGCTCCCACACCCCGTCGAAACGGATCTGCGTGTCCAGCCAGTGCTCCAGCCAGCCCGGCTCCGGCAGGCGCGATTGCACCGTGTCGTTCGGGAACAGATCCTTGTTCACGTGCAGATTGGTCGGATGCAGCGCCTGCTGCGTGCGGCCCGCCGATGCCATCAGCACGCCGATCTTCGAGAACGCCAGACGCGCCTGCGCGCTCGTGTCCTGCCCGCGGTCATGCAGCGCGCGGCGCATGTATTGCAGGTACGCGCCCGCATGGCGCGCCTCGTCCTGCGCCACCGTCTTGTAGATCGCCTTGATCACCGGCTCCGTGTGCCATTCGGCCGCGCGGCGGTACCAGTGGTTCAGGCGAACCTCGCCGCAGAAGTGCAGCATCAGCGTTTCAAGTTCAGGCGCCTTGTCGAACTCAAAGCGCACGTTGTGCAGCTCTTCCTCGGTCGGCACCAGATCCGGGCAGAAGCGGCGCAGATACTCGATCAGCACCAGCGAATGCTTTTGCTCTTCAAAGAACCAGACCGACATGAACGCGCAGAAATCGCTGTCGCCGCGGTTGTCGCGCAAGAACATCTCGGTGGCCGGCAGCGCCGCCCACTCGGTGATGGCGTTCATCTTGATCGTGTGAGCCTGTTCGTCCGAGAGCTTGCTGCGGTCGAAATCACCCCAAGGGATGTCGTGCGCCATGTTCCAGCGCACCGCTTCCATGGTTTTGAAGAGTTCAGGATAAAGCATTGTCTGCCCTTGTATTCGTCCCGCTAGTGGGGCTATGAAAATTGATGAATGGCGCGCGCGTTCTTATAGGCTCGGGCGCTGCATGCCACTTTGCGCAGCGCTATTTTTCGCCGTCTCCCGCGAAGCTATGATGACCGTTTCATGAATGAAACATGACAGTAAGGTCTAGATCATCGCGCCGCCTATCGGGTCAACGCCCATATCGCGACCCCGACCGCCAGCGCCAGCACGCCAACCAGCGCTGCAACCAGCCGGTTGTTCTGCTCTTGTGCGCGGCGTAACTGCATCATCTCGGCCAGCATCGCGGGCGAGACATTGGGTCGGCTCAGATGGTCATGGACCAGCCTGGGCAGAGCGGGCAGCATTTGCGACCACTGCACGGCCTCTTTTTCCAGGCTTTGCCGCAGGCCCTTGAATCCGACACGCTGACGCATCCAGCGTTCCAGATAGGGCTTGGCGGTCTTCCAGAGATCGAGGTTGGGATCGAGCTGACGGCCCAGTCCCTCGACGTTCAGCAGGGTCTTCTGCAACAGGACCAGCTGCGGCTGGATCTCGACGTTGAAACGGCGCGAGGTCTGGAAAAGCCGCAGCAGCACCTGCCCCAGCGAAATCTCCGACAGCGGCCGGTCAAAATACGGTTCGCAGACGGCGCGCACCGCGCCCTCAAGCTCTTCCTCGCGCGTATCCGGCGGCACCCAGCCCGATTCGATATGCAGTTGCGCCACGCGGCGATAGTCGCGGTGGAAGAAGGCCAGGAAATTCTGCGCCAGGTAATTCTTGTCGAACTCCGACAGCGAACCCACGATGCCGAAGTCCAGCGCGATGTAGCTGCCCAGCGTGCCAGGGCGGTCCGACACGTAGATGTTGCCCGGGTGCATGTCGGCGTGGAAGAAGCCGTCGGTGAACACCTGCGTGAAGAAGATCTCGACGCCGGTGCGCGCCAGCGTCGGAATGTCGATGCCGGCCTCGCGCATGCGCTCCACCTGGCCCACCGGCATGCCGTACATGCGCTGCATCGTGAACACGGTGGAGGCCGTGTATTCCCAGATGACCTCGGGCACGATCAGCATGTCGCCGCGGCCGGATTCCGGACCGAAATTGCGGCGCAGCTGGCTGCAATTGGAGGCCTCGCGCACCAGGTCCAGTTCATCGTGCAGGTACTTGTCGAATTCCGCGACAACCTCGCGCGGCTTCAGGCGGCGGCCGTCGGCGCCCAGGCGCTCGATGATGCGCGCCACGATCTTCAGCAGCGACAGATCCTTTTCGATGATGCTGAGCATGCCTGGCCGCAGCACCTTCACGGCGACTTCTCGGCCATCGTGCAGCACCGCGAAGTGAACCTGCGCGATCGAGGCCGACGCCACCGGGTCCACCTCGAATTGCGCGAACAGCTTTTCCGGCGGCGCGCCCAGCGCCGCCTCGATGCAGGCCGCCGCCCGCGCGGACGGGAACGGCGGCACACGATCCTGCAGCAACGCCAGTTCGTTGGCGATGTCGGCGGGGATCAGGTCGCGGCGGGTGGACAGCACCTGCCCGAACTTCACGAAGATGGGGCCCAGCGATTCCAGCGCCAGACGCAGCCGCTGGCCGCGCGGCGAGCGCGGACGCGTGCCCAGACGCATGACGCGCAGCAGGCACGTGGCCAGCGGGTGATTCAGGCTGGACAGGACAAGCTCGTCCAGGCCGTAGCGCAGCGAGACGACGATGATGCGGAAGAGGCGCAGCAAGGGGAACATGGATCAGGCGCCCCGCTTTGCGCCGGCCGAGGCCAGGCGGGTTTGCAGCGCGGCGGCCGACCGCGCCAGCGCATCGGCGCGCGCGTTCAGATCGGCCAGGTCCAGGCGCCATTGCTCCAGCGCCGGGCGGCCCGCCAGCACGCCGCTTTCTTCGGAGAGGTATTCAGAGATATTTTCGGCCAGCCGCTGACCCGCATTGCGGGCCCCGCCGGCCACCGCGCGCGCGCCGCCCACGATGCGCAGCGCGGCAATATCGCCGACCACGCGCGCAAGCGCATCTTCCGGATCCCATCGCAACTGCTTGGACAGGTCCGCCACCACCTGCGCCAGCGCCGCGTCGCCAGAGATGTGCGTGGCCTCGGCGAAATCGGGCTTTTCGTGCCCCGCGCCCAGGCGCGGCAACGGCAGCCTGTCTGGCGACACGGTCAGCGTGACGTCCGGCACCACGGCCGGGTCCGCCTGATCGGCCAGCCCGTCGCTGTCAATGGACAAGCCCAGCGTGAAGCCGCCCATGACGAAGCGCACCGTCTTGCCGGCATGCCGCGCCAGGCGTTCGCGCGCCCAGTCCTCACGCCGCAACAGGGCGTTCAGAGCGCTGACGGCCAGGCGCTTGGGGGTGGGCAGGAACGAAAAAGGCAGCATGGCGGTTGCAAAGTCCCCAGGGGGCTTGCCGTAGTTGATGGGTAAATCGGGAGTGTAACGGGTTAGATGGGAGCCTGTTTTGCGGAAGGCACATGAAAAACCGGCCCTTTGGGGGCCGGTTCATGCGGACGCCGTGACGGCGTCCGCGGCAGAGGGCCGGTCGAGCCGGACCGCCAGGGATTAGCTGGCGTTTTCCACCGGGATCTGCTGGATGCCGGCCAGCAACCAGCCGCCATTGGCCGGCTTGAACAGGTTCCAGACTTCTTCGAAGCGGAAAGCCTCGGCGCCCGGGGCCTCGCGCAGCATGCCCGAGAAGCGCACGCTGGCCAGGTGACCGTCGGAGACGGTTTCGATGCCCAGCATCTCGGCGTTCAGCAGGACCACTTCGGTCTTGTTGGGCGCCGCGCCGCGCTCGGCCAGTTGCGGCTTGAGTTCGGTGATCAGGTCGTCGGTCAGGAATTCACGCAGACCGTCGGTGCTGCCGCTGTCCCAGACGGCCTGGATGCGGACGAACTGTTCCTTGGCTTGCTTCAGGAAGGCCGGCGTGTCGAAATCGCCCGGCACGAACCAGTTGTTGTCATCGCCCGCCTTGGGCAGGACGGCCGGCGGCTCGATGGGAGCGGCGGCCACCGGTGCGGCGGCTGCGGGCGCGGCGGCGCCCGGCTTCAGCGCTTCACGCCACATCGGCTGCTGTTGCTGGCCCGAGGCGTTGTTGTTGCCGCCAAATGCGCCCTGGGGGGCAGTGCGCGGACCGGCGCCACGCAGGCGGCGGATGATGAACATGACGGCAAAGACCACGGCGGCGATCAGCAGCGCGGACGACAGGAATTCCAGGAACGCGCCCGACAGGCCCATGCTGGAGAGCAGCGCGGCGATGCCCAGACCGGCGGCGATGCCGGCGATGGGACCCAGCCAACGCGAAGCGCCGCTCTTGGCGGCGGCGCCCGCTGCGCCGGCCGTGGCGGCACCGGCGGCTGCCGGCGCGGCGGTGGCGCCCGCGGTGTTGCTGTTGGCAGCCGGCGGCGTCGTGGCCTGACGCTGCGTCGTGACGTTGGAGGATTGACGGCCCACGCTGGAACCGCCGCCGGCGCGGCGGGCTTCAGCGTCAAACGACGCCGTCACCAGCGCAGCGCCCGAAACGGCGATGAGCGCTGCCGCGACAAAGCGCGAAAGACAGAATTTGGACATAGGTTTGCTCCCTCGTACTCGCGCCCCCGCTGCCCCGAGCAACGGGAGGGCCTCGCAATACGCGAGACCATCTGCGCGACTTTTCTTACAGTAATCTGAATGGCGTAAGAATAACGGACAAGCCGCCGCCCCACAAGTTCCCCGCGGGATGGCGAAACACGCCGTGGACGCCGGGCGTCAGCCCAGGCGCACGCCTTCGTGCAGCGCGGCGATGCCGGCTGTCAGGTTGAAATATTGCACCCGCTCCAGGCCGGCGGTGCGCAGCATGTCGGCCAGGGTCTCTTGGTCGGGGTGCATGCGGATGGATTCGGCCAGGTAACGATAGCTGGCCTCGTCCTTGGCGATCTTCTTGCCCAACCACGGCAGCACGTTGAAGGAATACCAGTCGTACGCGGGGGACAGCGGCTTGGCGATGCGCGAGAACTCCAGGACGAGCAGCTTGCCGCCCGGCTTGAGCACCCGGGTCATTTCGGCCAGGGCACGGTCCTTGTGGGTCATGTTGCGCAGGCCGAAGGCCACGCTGACGCGGTCGAAATAACCGGTGGGGAACGGCAGGCGCTCGGCGTCGCACACGGCGGTGGGCACCAGCAGGCCAGCGTCGGTCAGGCGGTCACGGCCGACGCGCAGCATGGAATCGTTGATGTCGGTCAGCCAGACCTCGCCCGTGGGGCCGGCGCGCTTGGCGAACGCGCGCGCCAGATCGCCCGTGCCGCCGGCGATGTCCAGCACCTTCATGCCGGGACGGATGGCGGCGCGGCCGATGGTGAAGGCCTTCCAGACGCGATGCAGGCCCGCCGACATGAAATCGTTCATGACGTCGTAGCGCTGGGCGACTGAATGGAAGACTTCGGCGACCTTGCGGGCCTTTTCGCCTTCGGGGACCGACTGGAAGCCGAAGTGCGTGGAGGTCGAGCCGGAACCGGCGGATTGTTGCGATTCGGAGGGGTTTTGCATGGTGAATTCCCGATATATCGGTCAATGGTAGCCTATCGGGCGCGCGCCTGCGGCGTGCCGGACCCGCCGAATGACGCGCTGCGGTCACATACCTGAAATATTGCGGCCATACTATCGCAATGTTCGCGCCGCGCCGGCGCTCAGAAGTGTGCCCAATTCGATATGTCCAGCACCATCCTCGTCGTCGAAGACGAACCCGCCATCCAGGAACTGATCGCCGTCAACCTGTCCTTCGCTGGCCACAAGGTGCTGCGCGCCTTCGACGCCGACCAGGCCCAGACGCTGATCCGCGCCGAGCTTCCCGATCTGATCCTGCTGGATTGGATGCTCCCGGGAACGTCCGGCCTGGCCATGGCGCGCAAGCTGCGCAACGACGAGCGCACCCGCGCCGTCCCGGTCATCATGCTGACCGCCAAGGGCTCCGAGCAGGACAAGGTGGACGGCCTGGAGGCCGGCGCCGATGACTACATCACCAAGCCCTTCTCGCCCAAGGAGCTGATGGCCCGCATCAAGGCCGTGCTGCGCCGCCGCGCGCCGCAGCTGACTGACGACGTCATCGACGTCGGCGGCCTCAAACTCGATCCGGTGACGCATCGCCTGTCGGGCAACAGCCAGTCCTTGCAAATCGGGCCCACCGAATTCCGCCTGCTCCACTTCTTCATGACGCACCCCGAGCGCGTGTTCTCGCGCTCGCAGTTGCTGGACCAGGTCTGGGGCGACCACGTCTTCGTGGAAGAACGCACGGTCGACGTGCACATCCGCCGCCTGCGCAAGGCCCTGGAACCCAGCGGCCATGACGCACACGTGGAAACGGTCCGTGGCAGCGGCTATCGGTTTACGGCACAGCTCCCGACGCGGTAAAACTGGCGCACGATGATCTGGCTGCGCACTCTTATATTTGTCGCCCTGTGGGCGGTGGTTGCGTTATTGGCGCAATGGCTCATTGGAGATCCCGCGGGCTGGGTCGTTTTTTCGGCCTCGCTGACCGCCATGCTGCTATGGCGCAGCTGGCGGCTGACGCTGGTCTCCCGCTGGGCCAATCAGCCCGACTCCGCCCCGCCCGCGTCCGTCGGCCCCTGGGACGACATTCTTGCTCCGCTCTATCGGTACACCCGCGCCCGCGCGCGTGAACTGACCGAAACCCGCGACACCATGCAAGGGATGCTGGCTGCTGCCCAGGCCCTGCCCGACGGCGCCGTCACGCTGAACGAGGATTTCCAGATCGACTGGTGCAACCGCATGGCGCGCCAGCATCTGGGCTTGCGACTGCCGGCCGACCGCGGACATAACCTCCTGAACCTGCTGCGCGCGCCGGAATTCGTGGAGTACGCGCATCGCCCGTCGTGGCCGGAACCCATCCTGGTGCGGCTGGGGCAGCAGGGCCAGGAACGGCTGATGATGATGCAACTGACGGCCTACGCCAGCAACCAGCGCCTGCTCATCACCCGCGACGTCACGCAGATCGAGCGCCTGGAAACCACGCGCCGCGACTTCGTGGCCAACGTCTCGCACGAACTGCGCACGCCGCTGACGGTGCTGGCGGGCTTTCTGGAAACGCTGCGCGACATGCCCGACGACGCGCTGCCCAAAGAACAGCGCGAGCAGTACATCGACATGATGCACGAGCAGGCGCACCGCATGCAGGCCATCGTGGAAGACCTGCTGACGCTGTCCACATTGGAATCGTCGCCGGGCAGCGATCCGCGCGCCGTCAACATGGGCGCGCTGCTGCAAAAGGCGCGCCAGCAGATCGAGGCGTTGTCGGGCGGCCGTCATCAACTGGTCTGGCACATCGATGAAACCCTGGACGTGCTGGGTGCCGAAAACGAACTGACCTCGGCGCTTTCCAACCTGCTGACCAACGCCGTGCGCTACACGCCGGACGGCGGCACCATCACCGTGCGCTGGGAGCGCGACCCCGAAGGCGGCGCATGCTACAGCGTCAAGGACACCGGCATCGGCATTCCGGCGCGCCATCTGCCGCGCCTGACCGAACGCTTTTACCGCGTGGACCGGGGCCGGTCGCGCGCCGTCGGCGGCACCGGCCTGGGCCTGGCGATCACCAAGCACATCGCCATGCGGCACGACGCCGAACTGCTCATCACCAGCGAACCCGGCAAGGGCAGCGTCTTCTCGCTGCGCTTTCCCGCCGACCGCATCGCCATCGCCGAAACGGCGTGATCCCGCCCGCCTGCCTGCCTGACGGCGGCGCGCGGGTGGTAAATTTTTGGCCATGCGCATCCTGGTCATCGAAGACGAACCCAAATTGGCCGACTACCTGAAGAAGGGACTGTCGGAGCAAAGCCACGTCGTAGACGTGGCGCGCGACGGCGTGGACGGCCGCCACCTCGCGCTCGAAGGCGCGTACGACCTCATCGTGCTGGACGTGATGCTGCCCGGCGTGGACGGCTTCGAGATCCTGGCCTCGGTGCGCGCGCACAAGGACACCCCCATCCTGATGCTGACGGCCCGCGACGCGGTGGAAGACCGGGTCCGCGGCCTGGAGGGCGGCGCCGACGACTACCTGGTGAAACCCTTCGCGTTCTCGGAGCTCTTGGCGCGGGTGCATGCGCTGCTGCGCCGCGGCCGCTCGCAGGAGCCCACGCTGCTGCGGCTGGCGGACCTGGAGCTGGATCTGGCGCGCCGGCGCGCCCAGCGCGGCGGCCAGCGGCTGGACCTGACCGCCAAGGAATTCAGCCTGCTGGCGCTACTGTTGCGCCGCCAGGGGCAGGTGCTGTCGCGCACCACCCTGGCCGAACAAGTCTGGGACATGAACTTCGACAGCGACACCAACGTCATCGACGTCGCGGTGCGGCGCCTGCGCGGCAAGCTGGACGATCCCTACGCCACGAAGCTGCTGCACACCGTGCGCGGCATGGGATACGTGCTGGAATCGCGCCCCGCGGGGGATCGCCCCGCTGACGGCCACGCCGGATGAGCCGCCCCCGCGTGCGCTCCATGCAAGCGCGGCTGACGCTGCTGCTGGGCGCCATCGCGCTATTTGTTTCCAGCGTGGCGGGCGCCACCCTTTTCTGGGCGCTCAAGCGCGAAGTCGAGCGCCAGGAGATCACCGAAGTCAGCGGCAAGCTCGAGCTCATCGATCACTTGATCGACATGCAGAACAGCGCGAGCGGCCTGCACGACCTGGCGGCCACCTTCGACGAGATGCGCGCGGGCCAGGGGCAACTGGGCATCTGGATCGTGGACGCGCAGGGCCAGGCTGTCTACGGCGGCGCCGCGCCCGAAACGCTGGAAACCACGGATGGCCGGCAGGTCCTCTTGCAGACGCCGGATGGCGGGCGCATGCGCGGCCTGCGCGTTGCCATGAACGATCGCATCCTGCCCGGCGCGCAGTTGACCGTGGCGGTCAGCACGCGCACCAGCGCGCAATTCCTCTATGCCTACGGCACGGCGCTGGCGCTGATCTGCGCGTTGTGGGTGGGCGCGACGGTCGTCCTGGCCGCCTGGGCCGTGCGGCGCAGCATGGCGCCCGCGCGGCGGCTGTCCGGGCAGGCCGCGGCCATTCAGCCCGACAACCTGGCGCGCCGCCTGCCGCTGCAAGACACCGACCGCGAACTGCATGAACTGGTGCGGTCCTTCAACCGCACGCTGGACCGGCTGCAGGCCGCCTACCAGCAGATGGAGGGCTTTAACGCCGATGTCGCGCACGAACTGCGCACGCCGCTGGCGACCCTCATCAATGGCACGCAGGTCATGCTGTCGTCGCCGCGCGATGCGGCCGAGCTGCGAGACGCGCTGGAATCCAATCTGGAAGAACTGGAAGACCTGAAGACGCTGGTGAACGACATGCTGTTCCTGGCGCGCGCCGACCGCGGCGAGCGCGCCGCCGACCTGGCGCCCGTGTCGCTGGCCGCCGAAGCCCGGCGCGTCGCCGAATACTACGAGGCCACGCTGGAAGAGCACGCCGTGCGCCTGCGCTGCGTGGGCGACGCCACCGTGGCCGCCAACCGGGGGCTGGCGCGCCGCGCGCTGGCCAACCTGATCTCCAACGCCATCAAGGCGACGCCGCCAGGCGGCGAGATCGTGCTGACGTGCACCCCCACCGCGCGCGGGGCGCGGGTCACGGTCCACAACCCCGGCACGCCTATCCCGCCCGCGGACCTGCCCCGGATCTTCGACCGCTTTTTCCGCTCCGGCCAGACGCGCGCGCCACGCAGCGAAGGTCACGGCCTGGGCCTGGCCATCGTTCGCGCCATTGCCCGCATGCACGGCGGCGACGTGGATGCGGCGTCCGGCGCCGCCGGCACCGTGGTCGGCATCACCTTCAACAACCCGGGGCCGGCCGCGAACATTACAAAAACGTAATCTGCGTGACAGGATCGGGTCACCCTGGTCTTCCTACAGTGTCATCACGCCCATTTCCATTGCAAGGATTCCCGTGAAAGGCACCCTGTTACGCACTTGCGCCGCCGCATTGGCGCTGATGATGTCCGGCGCCGCGTTCGCTGCAGGCGACCATGCGCACGGCGGCCACGCCCCGTCCGCGGCGGCCGCGCCCATCGGCGCGCCGGGCGATCCCGCCCGCGTCACGCGCACCATTGACGTCGACATGACCGACGCCATGCGCTTCTCGCCCGCCAGCATCGACGTCAAGGCCGGCGAAACCGTGCGGCTGAACGTGCGCAATTCCGGGAAGATCCGGCACGAACTCGTGCTGGGCACCGACGCCGACCTGAAGGCGCATTACGCCATGATGATGAAGGACCCCGGCATGCGCCACGAGGAACCCAACGCGGTGTCGCTGGACGCCGGCAAAAGCGGCCAGATTGTCTGGCGCTTCGGCAAGGCCGGCACGGTGTCCTTCGGCTGCCTGGAGCCAGGCCATTATGGCGCTGGCATGAAGGGCGCCGTCTCGGTGCTGTGACATGACGGCGCACATGCTCACGACCCGCCGCCGCTTCGTGCAGGGCCTGGCCGCCGGCGGCGCGCTCGCCGCCCTGGGCGGCTGGCGCCATGCATCGGCCCAGTCCGGCGCAGCGGCGGCCGCCGAACTGCGCGGCACCGAGTTTCACCTGGAGATCGGCGAGACGCCCGTGAACTTCACGGGCGCCGCGCGCGTGGCCACCACGGTCAACGGCCGCCTGCCCGCGCCGCAGCTACGCTGGCGCGAGGGCGATACGGTGACGCTGCACGTCACCAACCGGCTGCGCGAGCAGACCTCCATCCATTGGCACGGCATCCTGCTGCCCACCGGCATGGATGGCGTGCCCGGCCTGAGCTTTGCCGGCATCGACCCCGGCCAGACGTTCACGTACCGCTTTGACGTGCGCCAAAGCGGCACCTACTGGTATCACAGCCACTCGGGATTCCAGGAACAGACGGGCCTGTATGGCGCTATCGTCATCGACCCACGCCACCGCGATCCCATCGCCTCCGACCGCGACTACACGGTGCTGCTGTCGGACTGGACGGACGAAGACCCGATGCGCGTGTTCGACAAGCTGAAGGTGATGCCGGATTACTACAACCGCATCCAGCCCAGCATGCAAAGCCTGGCGGACAACGCCGGGGACAGGGGATGGCGCGCGGCGCTTGCCGATCGGCTGATGTGGGAACGCATGCGCATGAATCCGACGGATCTGGCTGACGTGTCCGGCGCCACCTACACCTACCTCACCAACGGCGCCACGCCCGCGGCCAACTGGACTGGCCTTTTCAAGCCGGGCGAGCGGGTGCGGCTGCGGTTCATCAACGGCTCGGCCATGACGTACTTCGACGTCCGGATCCCGGGCCTGACGATGACGGTCGTGGCCGCCGACGGCCAGGATGTCCGGCCCGTGGATGTCGAGGAATTTCGCATTGGCGTAGCTGAAACGTATGACGTGATCGTCACGCCCGCGCAGGACCGCGCCTACACGATCTTCTCGCAGGCCATGGATAGATCGGGCTATGCGCGCGCCACGCTCGCGCCCCGCGCCGGCATGCAGGCAAGCGTGCCCGAGATGGACCGTGTGCAGGTGCTGGGCATGATGGACATGGGCATGGCCCACGACATGAGCGGGTCGCAGCCGATGCCGGCCGGGCACGCCGGGCACGGCTTGGACGCGGGCCAGGGCGGCATGGTCGAGGTCAGGCACCCCTATCCCGCCGAGCGCGGCGTGGGCAATTCCATGCTGCCTGACGTGGTGTCGACGCGCCTGGACGATCCCGGCCCCGGACTGCGCGACAACGGCCGCCGCGTGCTGACGTATGCGGACTTGCGGTCGGTGCGGGAGCCCGACGACAACCGCGCACCCTCGCGCGAGATCGAGCTGCACCTGACGGGCAACATGGAGCGCTACATGTGGTCGCTCAACGGCGTGAAGTTCTCGGACGCGCGGCCCATCGTGCTGCGCCACGGCGAGCGCGTGCGCTTCGTGCTCGTCAACGACACGATGATGACGCATCCCATCCATCTGCACGGCCTGTGGAGCGATCTGGAGTCCCCGGACGGCGCGTTCCAGGTCCGCAAGCACACGATCTCGCTGAACCCGGCGCAGCGCATCAGCTATCGCGTCAGCGCCGACACGCGTGGGAACTGGGCCTACCACTGCCATCTGCTGTATCACATGGAGGCCGGCATGTTCAGGGCGGTCGTGGTGGAGTAAACGATGAAGCCGATCAGTTTCCAGAAACACGCGCCGGCCCTTTGCGCCATCGCCCTCGCGCTGGCGTCCCCCTTGGCTGCGGCTCAAGCGGCGCAAATGGATCATGCCGGCATGACCGGGATGGACCATGGCTCAATGGACCACGGCCAAGCGCCGTCACCGGACAGCCCGGAAAGCCACCAGGGAATGGACCATGCAGAAGTGAACCATGACGCGCCAGCCGCAGGCGCCCCGCCCGTCGGCAGTCTGCCCGCAAGCGATGGCGAAGGCCCGCGCGGCTACGACAGCTACGGCATCCATCCGCACATGATGGACAACGCGCCCACGTGGCAGGTGCTGTTCGACAAATTCGGCGCATCGCGCAATCGCGACGGGCAGAACGCGCTCGAGTGGGATGGCCGCTTCTGGTTCGGCACCGCCACGGACCGCCTGCTCGTCAAGAGCGAGGGCGAGCGCGAAAGCGGCGGCGGATCGGACGGCAAGGTCGAGGCCTTCTGGAGCCACGCCATCTCGCCTTTCTGGGATCTGCAACTGGGTGCGCGCCGGGACATCGGCGCAGGCCCCAAGCGCAACTGGGCCGCGGTCGGCGTCGAGGGCTTACTGCCCTACAACATTGAATTGACGGCCACCGCCTATGCAGGCCCGTCAGGCCGCAGCGCCCTGGCGCTGAAGGCCGAGTACGATCTGCTGCTGACCCAGCGCCTGATATTCACGCCCGAACTGCAAGCCAGCGTCTACGGCAAGAACGACCCGCAACGCGGCATTGGCTCCGGTCTGTCCCAAGGATCCCTGTCCCTGCGCCTGCGTTACGAGGTCACGCGCGAATTCGCTCCCTACGTTGGCGTATCCTTTGAACGGAAGTTCGGCCAGACGGCGAGCTATGCCTCGGACGCCGGCGAGAGCCGATCGCAGGCAGCCGTCATCGCGGGCGTGCGGTTCTGGTTCTGACCGGCCCGCGCCTGAACACCCCCCTTTATTCCCCCGGAGCATCATGAACGTTTCCCGTCTTACGCGCCGCCTCGTCCTTGCCGCGGCCCTCAGCATTCCCGCGATTGCCGCCGCGCAGGCGCCCGTGAAAGTCGAGGTCTGGAAGACGCCCACCTGCGGCTGCTGCGAGGATTGGGTCAAGCACATGCGCGACAACGGCTTTGCCGTGACCACGCATGACGTCGAGGACACCGGGCCCATCCGCCGCAACGCGGGCATGGCCGACCACGGTTCCTGCCACACCGCGATGGTGGACGGCTACGCGGTCGAAGGCCACGTGCCGGCCAGCGACGTGCGCCGGCTGCTGCTCGAAAAGCCCGATGCGGCGGGTCTTTCCGCCCCCGGCATGCCGCTGGGATCCCCGGGCATGGACGGCCCGGAATACGGCGGACGCAAGACGCCGCACGACGTGGTGCTGGTCGACAAGCGCGGCGGCGCCAAGGTTTTTCAGGCCTACCGCTAAGCCTGGCCTGAAACAATTCATCCACAACGCCTCAATGGCTACTCCTTGCACCGCAGCAAAAATGGTCCACAATAAATAATTACGTTTCTTACCCACCCCTTGGCAGTCATGGCACAAATCGTCCTGTTCGAGAACATCCACCCGAGCGCTCGCGCCGTCTTCGAGGCCGCCGGTTACACCGATATCGTCACGCATGCCGCGGCCCTGCCGCCGGCGCAATTGCACGACGCCCTGCGCGGCGTGCAAGTGGCGGGGATCCGTTCTCGCACGCACCTGGACGCTGCCCTGCTGTCCGGCAACCCGGACCTGCGCGTCGTCGGGTGCTTCTGCATCGGCACGAACCAGGTCGACCTGGACACCGCCATGCAGCGCGGCATTCCGGTCTTCAATGCGCCGTTCTCCAACACACGCTCGGTCGCCGAACTGGTGCTGGGCGAGGCGATCCTGCTGCTGCGCCGGATTCCTGAAAAGAACGCCCGGGTCCATCAGGGCCACTGGGACAAGAGCGCCGCGGGCGCTTTTGAGACGCGCGGCAAGACGCTGGGCATCGTCGGGTACGGCAACATCGGCTCGCAGATCAGCACCCTGGCCGAAAGCCTGGGCATGCGGGTCATCTATCACGACGTCGAGGCCAAGCTGCCGCTGGGCAACGCCCGCCCCGCCGGCACGCTGAACGACCTGCTGGAACAGGCCGATGTCGTGACGCTGCACGTGCCCGGCGGCAAGTCCACCGAAAACATCATGAACGCCGAAACCATCGGACGCATGCGCCGCGGCGCCATCCTGATCAACGCCTCGCGCGGCGCGGTCGTGGACATCAACGCGCTGCACGCGGCGCTGAAATCCGGCCACCTGGCGGGCGCGGCGCTGGACGTGTTCCCCACCGAGCCCAAGAGCGCCGACGAACCGCTGGCCAGCCCGCTGATCGGCATGCCCAACGTCATCCTGACCCCGCACATCGGCGGCAGCACGCAGGAATCCCAAGAGAACATCGGCCGCGAAGTCGCCGAAAAGCTCGTGCGCTTCCTGCAAGCCGGCACCACCAAGGGCGCGGTCAACTTCCCCGAACTGCCGTATCTGGAACAGGCCGGCGGCACGCGCATTTTGCACGTGCACCGCAATGCCCCCGGAGCGCTGGGCGCGCTGGACAACCTGATGGCGCAACACGGCCTGAACATCGTCAGCCAGACCCTGCAGACACGCGGCCAGATCGGCTACGTGATCACCGACGTGGAGGGCCAGGTGGACGACATCGTGATGACGGCCTTGCGCGATCACCCGATCACGGTCCGCTGCGACCGGCTGTAAAGACAAGAGCCCCTTCGGGGGCTATTTTGTTGGCTGATCAGATGGCTTGGGACGGTGTCAGACACCCGGCGGTTACCGTCGCGGGCTCGTCGCGGCGTCTCAATGGGTGTCAGACACCTGCGTCGAGATAACTTGGGCCGGTGCCAGACACCCCAGGTGTCCAACACCCCAGGTGTCCAACACCCCAGGTGTCAGACACCCCTACGAGACGCCGGTCAATCCATCCATGCGCTCCCCGGGGTGTCTGACACCGGCCCAATCCAGATGCCGTCGCACAAGGGCCCAATCCAAAGCAGTCAGCCCCCTCCCGAATCACCCGCCGCCCGGTGCAGGCATTGCGCGATCTTCTCGCGGACGCTGCCGGGGTCGAACGGCAGGCGGCCGATGATGCCGATTTCGCGGTGAAACGCGTGTTCGTCCAGCGGCAGAAGCCGCAGCCCGGTCATATCCAAACGCCGCAGCCGGGGCAGCAGCGCCACGCCCAGCCCGTGCCGGACCATTCCCGCGATGGCCTCGATCTCGTCCAGCTCCACGGCTTCATGCACAGTGATCCGGTGCTTCTTCAGAAATACATCCACCACCCGGCCGCCGAACGACGCGCGGTCGTAGCGGATGAAGGGCTGGGTTGCCAGCAGCTCCCGCCAAGGCGCGACCGGCATGGATTCGGGCATGGCCAGCATCACCGGCTCGCTCATCAGCGGCTGCCATCCCAGCTCGGGCGGCAAGGCGAAAGGCGGGCGGATCAGCACGGCCAGGTCCACTTCGCCAGCATCCACCTGCCCCAGCAGCGACAGCGACACACCGGGCACGATCCGTACGCGCACGTCGGGATACTCCGCGCGGAACTCGCCCACGGCATGGACCAGCAGATCCTGCTGCACCGAGGCAATCGCCCCGATGCGCAGCAGTCCGCTGACATGGGCGGCGCCGGCCGGCGCGGCCATGCGCTCGGCCATGGCGACCAGTTCCTCGGCCTGGGGCAGCATCTCGCGGCCGTGCGCGTTCAGCAGGGCCGCGCGCGGACTGCGGTCAAACAGCGTGACACCCAGATATTCCTCCAGCCGCCGGATCTGGGCGCTGACCGCGGACTGCGTCAGCCCCAACTGCGCCCCCGCGCCAGTAAAGGTGCCATCCCGCGCCACGGCGATGAAGGTCTTGAATTCCTTGATCACAATCAATTTTTTCGATGCTAAGACTCGAAAAATATCGTTTTGCTATAAAAAAAACAATACCTAAACTACGTCCTGGCGCTAACGCCGACGCAATTGCAGCGGTCGCCCACCCCGAACGATCATCTTTCCTTTGCCTGACCCGGAGCCTTGCATGTCCGCTCAAACCAACCTGCCGCCGTTCCACCTGGCCTTCCCCGTGCGGGATCTGGCCGAAGCCCGCGCCTTCTACGGCGAAAAGCTGGGCTGTCCGGAGGGCCGCAGCTCGCCCGAATGGATCGACTTCAATTTCTACGGCCACCAGATCGTGGCTCACCTGGCGCCCAGCGAGTGTGGCCACAAAGCCACCAGTGCGGTTGATTCGCACAATGTGCCCGTGCGCCATTTCGGCGCCGTGCTTTCCATGGAACAATGGGAAGCCATGGCCAAGCGCCTGAACGACGCCGGTACCGAGTTCGTCATCGAACCCTACATCCGCTTCAAGGGCGAAGTGGGCGAACAGGCCACCATGTTCTTCCTGGATCCGTCGGGCAACGCGCTGGAATTCAAGGCGTTCAAGAATATGGACTCGTTGTTCGCCAAGTAACCCGTCACTACAGGTTTCGTGCCGTTGAACGTAAATTCAGACCCACTTTCTCCGGCCGAAACCCGCTGGCGCATCCTGCCCCAGGGTGACCGCTGCCTGATCATTTCCTTCGGCGAACACATCGACGCCGCCATCGGCCGCACGTGCCTGGCGGCCGCCCGCATGCTGCGTGACGCTCAGCTGCCGGGCGTCACCGATGTCGTCCCCTCCTTCGTCGCCGTGGCCGTGCATTACCGGCCCGGCGGTCAGGGCGAAGGCCCCACCTACGCCTCGCTTTCTGAGCACATCCAGGCCTTGCTGGCCGGCGGCATTCCTGCGGGCGACGCGGGCGGACGCGAGGTCGACATTCCCGTCTGCTATGGCGGCGAACACGGCCCCGACCTGGCCGAGGTCGCCCGCGCGGCGCGCATCTCGCCCGACGCCGTCATCCAGTTGCACACCGAGCCGCCCAGCATGGTGTTTATGCTGGGATTCGCCCCCGGGCATGCCTATCTGGGCGTGCACGACGAAAAACTGAACATTCCCCGCCGTCCCTCGCCCCGCACGGCCGTGCCGCCGGGCGCGGTGGCCATCGCCAACCGCCAGACCGTGATCTACCCGAACCGGCTGCCTGGCGGCTGGAACATCATCGGCGCCACGCCGCTCGTCATGTTCGACCCGGCCCGTGAACCCGCAGCACTCTTGCAGCCGGGCGATACGGTGCGCTTCGTGCCGATTTCGCCGGACGAATTCGACCGCATCCTGGGGAGCCAAGCATGAGCATGACGGTGATCAAGCCGGGCATGCTGTCCAGTTTCCAGGACCGCGGGCGCGAAGGCTACCAGCATCAGGGCATTCCGGCGGCCGGCGCCATGGACGAACGCGCCCACCGGCTTGCCAATGCCCTGGCGGGCAACGAGGGCGACCCGGCCACGCTGGAAATCACGCTGACCGGCCCGACGCTGCGTTTCGACGCACCGGCCTGTTTTGCGCTGGCCGGCGCCGACCTGGGCGCCACGCTGAACGGCCAGGACATTCCCCTGCTGCGTCCGCTGATCGCGCGGACGGGCGACGTGCTGGCCTTCGGCGCGCGGCCGGCTGCTGGCGTGCGCGCCTATCTTGCCGTGCACGGCGGATTTGCGCTGACGCCGGTCATGGGCAGCGAAACCACGTACCTGCGCAGCGGCTTCGGCGGCTTTGAAGGACGCGCCCTGGCCAAGGGCGACGTCGTCCCCCTGCGCCGCCCGCTGGCGCCGGAACGCGATGCCGCCGACTTGCAGAAGGCCCTATCGAACGTGCGCGTGTACCTGCCCGCGGCGCTGGGCAACAAGCAGCGCGAATTCGTCCGCTTTCTGCCTGGCGTGCACTGGCCGGAGTTCTCGCAAAGCAGCCGCCGCGCGTTTTCGGAATCGGACTTCCGCATCAGTCCGCAGTCGGACCGCATGGGCTACCGCCTGCTCGGCCGGCCGCTCGCCATGAACCAGCCACGTCAGATGCTGTCGGAAGCGGCCTGTTTCGGTACCGTGCAGGTGCCTTCGGGCGGCGAGGCCATCATCCTCATGGCCGACCGGCAGACCACCGGCGGCTATCCCAAGATTGCGCAGATCGCCACCGTGGATCTGCCGGCGCTGGCGCAATCCGCGCCCGGCCAGACGCTGCGTTTTCAGCGGATCGAGCTGGAAGAAGCGCAGCGCCTGGACGGCGAGCGCGAGCGCGCGTTTGCCCAACTGCACGGCGCGCTGGAACCGCTGCGCGCGCTGCTGGCCTAGAAAGGAACCCGTTATGACCACCCGCATCGACCTGAACTGCGACATGGGCGAAAGCTATGGCGCCTGGACCATGGGCAACGACGCCGCAGTGCTGCAATTCGTCAGCTCCGCCAACATTGCCTGTGGCTTTCACGGCGGCGACCCGGCCACCATGCGCAAGACCGTGGCCGCGGCATTGGCGCGAGGGGTCGCGCTGGGCGCCCACCCCAGCCTGCAGGACCTGGCGGGTTTTGGCCGCCGCGTCATCCAGATCAGTCCGGACGAGGCCTACGACATCGTCGTGTACCAGATCGGCGCGCTGGCCGGCGTCGCGGCCTCGCAAGGCGCGCGGCTGCATCACGTGAAGGCGCATGGCGCCCTCTACAACATGGCGGCCAAGGACGAGCCGCTGGCAAAGGCCATCTGCCAGGCGGTCAAGGACGTGGACGCCTCGCTGATCCTGTACGGCCTGGCGGGCAGCAAACTGATCGACGCGGCGCGCGCCATCGGCCTGGCCAGCGCCAACGAAGTCTTCGCCGACCGCTCGTACCAAAACGACGGCTCGCTGACGCCGCGCACGCGTGCGGGCGCCATGATCGAAGACGTGGAAATTGCGGTGGCGCAGGTCGTGCGCATGGTGCGTGAAGGCCTGGTGCGGTCGGTGGACGGCAAGGACGTGCCGGTGCAGGCCGACACGCTGTGCATCCATGGCGACCAGCCCAATGCGCTGGTCTTCGCCGATGGCATCCGAAGCGCCCTGCAGCAGGCTGGCATCGAGGTGCGCACGCCGCCCCGCGGCTAACGGCCGCTGTCCGGGTTCCGGGGCAGATGCCCCAGCGAATCCCGGGCCATATCCCTACACCGAATCCAGCGACGCCTCGCGATAAGCGCTCAGGATCTCGGGCAGCACTTCCACCACATACCGTCGGGTCAGTTCCGCCGCGCGGTCGAAATCCCGACTGCCGAGCGCCTGGATGATGCCGTCCGTGTAGGCCGGAATCTTATTGGCCTCGAGCGACTGCCGGGCCAGCATGTAGCCCAGCGGTTCAATCTGTTCGTACAGCTTGCTGAGCATGCTGGTCAGCGGGGCGTTGCCGGTGTAGCGGGCGGCCGCCAGGTAGAACTCGCGCGATGCCGCAATGAAGCCGCGCGCGTCCAACCGGTCCATGGCCGCGACGATGGCCTCGTGCAACGTGTCCAGCTCGGCCACCAGCGCGCCCACATCGGGCATCTCCGCGACCTGCCGGATGCAATACGCTTCCAGCTCCGCGCGCAGCATGTACAGATGGCGGATCTGGGTCTCGGTATAGAGCGTGACCCGGAAGCCCTTGCGCTGGATGTGCGTCACCAGACCGCTCAGCTCCAGCAGTCGCATCGCTTCCCGGATGGGGCTGCGGCTGGTGCCGAAACGCTGTTCCAGTTCCTGTTCCCGTAACGGCTGCCCGGGCCGGATAGTGCCGTTCACTATCAACTCACGAATCTGTTCCTGTAGGAAATACGGAATCGTGGCGGGCGCTTTGACGTCCAATCGGCTCCCCTTCTACTGCGTATGCAAGCTATGAGACCGTGACAAGATACTAGAAATCTATTGAAACAGAAATAGAATTAATGTTTCACACGATGGACACAGCGTCTGGCGGCCGGCGCCGGGTAGTGGCGGAAGGTCAAATTCGACCGATGGGCACGGTCAGTCCCAATCGTCGCGGTAGACGAACTTGGGCATCTGCCAGTTGAAGCGCAGCGCCATGAGGCGCATGGTCAGGCCCGCCGCCAGCGCGATGGGCACCGAGGCGTTGGCCGACAGGCCGAGCGACATCGAGCCCAGGTACAGCGCGCCCGTCACCAGGGACACGCTGGCGTAGAGTTCCTTGCGGAACAGCAGCGGCACCTCGTTGCAAAGGACGTCGCGCAGCACGCCGCCAGCGCACCCGGTGATCATGCCGCTGATCAGCACCACGGTGATCGGCAGCTGCATCATCTGCGCCACCTGGCAGCCGATGACCGTGAACGCGACCAGCCCCAGCGCGTCAGCCAGCAGGAACACGCTGCGCAAGCGGCGCATGACCGGGGCGATCAGCGCGGTCAGGATGGCCGCGCCGCCCGTCATCCACAGGTACTCGGGATGCACGACCCACGTCAGCGGATAGTGGCCCAGCAGCACGTCGCGCAGCGACCCGCCGCCCAGCGCCGTCACGCACGCGATGATGCAGACGCCCATCCAGTCCATGTCGCGCCGGCCCGCCGACAGTGCGGCCGTCATGGCTTCGGCAACGATGGCGACCAGGTACAGCGTGTGCAGCAGGGCGGGCGACAGATCGGTAAACATAGTAGGGGGGGTAGCTTGGGCAGGCCCCATTGTATTGAGCCTTGCCGGCGGACGCGCCATTGCCTGCGCGCGCTTCATCCCGTACCCTCAAACCTGCGTTGACAATGATCAACTCCGGTCTCGTTTCGCGGCGAGACAATGGAGACGTGCCCGACCGGGCGCTACTGGGCCAGGCAGCGCGGACGCGGGAGCCGCCCCTCTGGCCGTAACCGGGAGATTAGGTATGACCCAGCAAATTGGCCCCATCCTTCTGGCCACCGACCTGAGTGCGCGCGGCGACAGAGCCCTCGACCGCGCGCTGCAGTTGACCAAGGAACTGAACACCAAGCTGATCATGCTGCATGTCATGGAATCCCATGCCACGCCGCTCACCACCCCCGTCTGGCGCCGTCTGTCGCCGGATCACAAGGCCCTCGTCGAACGCGAACTCGCCGAAGACGTCGCCGCCGCCAACGTGCCGGCTGAAGTCGTGGTCACCAAGGGCGACCCCGTCGCCAGCATCATGGAAACCGCCGACGCGTATGGCTGCTCACTGATCGTGGCCGGCATCGCCCGCCAGGAAACGCTGGGCCGCCTGCTGCTTGGCACCACCGTCGAAAAGCTGGCCCGCCAGGCGCGCCAGCCCGTGCTGGTCGTCAAGAACCGCCCCCGCAGGCCTTATCGAGACGTGCTCGTCGCCACCGACTTCTCGGATGGCTCGCGCCAGGCGCTGCGCGCCGCGCTGCAACTGGTGCCCAACGCCGACATCACCTTGTTCAATGCCTACGAAGTCCCGTTCCAGAGCGTGACCAAGCCCGACGACGCCGTCGTCGACAATCTGTACCGAACTGCCGAACAGTGCGCCGAGCGCTTCATCGCCGAAACGCCCGAACTGCCCAAGGGCCGCCCGACCAAGGTCGTACTCGAAGCCGGCCAGCCCGAAACCGTGCTGTCGGATTACTCGTTCAACCACCGGTCCGATCTGGTCGTCACCGGCACCCATGGCCGCACGGGCATCCTGCGCACCGCCATCGGCAGCGTGGCCGAGCGGCTGCTGGAATCCCTGCCCAGCGATGTGCTGATCGTCCGGCTGAGCGGCGAAGAGTAAGTTTTTCGCCAGCAAAAAGGCGGCGCTTGTGCGCCGCCTTTTTTTGATTGACCTGTCTTCGCTTCGCAAGGTGTCAGACACCCATGCGGCGCCCTAGCAACTTGGTGGTCTTTTCTGCGGTGTCAGACACCTTGAGGCTGACGGGTGTCATGCACCTTGAGGCTTTGGGTTACGCGTCGCCCTGCTTTTCCATGGTTTCGATCGTTCCGCGCAGCATCCGCAGCAGCACCAGCCCCGGCACGGCGATGACCACCGTCACCAGGAAGAATCCCGGCCATCCCAGATGCTCAACCAGGGGCGGCGTCAGCGGGCCGGCCAGATAGGTGCGGCCCACGGCCGACAGCGCCGACAGCAGCGCGAATTGCGTGGCCGAGAACCGTTGGCGGCACAGCGCCATCAACAGGCCCACGAACGACGCCGTGCCCAGGCCGCCGCACAGGTTTTCGATACCCACGCCGGTTGCCATCAGCCACAGGTTCTTCGGGCTGACCGCGATCAGCCAGTACGCCAGGTTGGACACCGCCTGCAGCAGGCCGAAGGCCATCAGCGACCGGTACAGCCCCCAGCGCGACATCAGCGATCCGCCGGCCAGCGCGCCGATGATGGTGGCCGCCAGCCCCAGCACCTTGTTCACGGTGCCGACTTCTGTCGGCGTGAACCCCGCGCCGCGGATGAGAAACGTGGTGGACAAGGCGCCGGCGAACGCGTCGCCCAGCTTGTACAGCACGATCAGCAGCAGCACCGCCAACGCGCCGCGGCGCGTGAAGAACTCATGCAGTGGCTCGACCACGGCCTCGCGCAGGGTGCGCGGCGCGCGCGCGACGTGTTCCGGTTCGGGCGCCCACAGGGTGGCCAGCGCGGACAGCAGCATCAGTCCGCCCATCACCATATAGGTGTTGCCCCACCCTATCCACTGATCCGCCATGATGAGCGCCAGGCCGCCCGACACGATCATGGCCAGCCGGTAACCCATGACCTTGACGGCCGCGCCCGCCCCGCGCTCGTCCTTGCGCAGTACGTCGGTGCAATAGGCGTCGAAGGCGATGTCCTGCGTGGCGGACAGAAATACGACCAGCACGGCCAGAAAGGCCAACGGCATCAGAGTGGACGACGGCGAGAGCGTGCCCATCGCCAGGATGCTCAACGCCAGCAGCAGCTGCGTCACAAGCATCCAGCCACGGCGCCGGCCAAGCACGGGCGGGGCAAACCGATCAATGAACGGCGCCCAGAGGAATTTGATGGTGTAGGCGGCGCCGACAAGGGTGAGGAAACCGATTTCCTGCAGCGGGACGCCTTCGACGGTGGCCCAGGCCTGCAAGGTGCCGCCGGTCAGGGCCAGCGGCAGTCCGCTGGCAAAGCCCAGCACCAGCAGGGGGGCAACGCGCGGGCTGGTGTAGACGTTGGATACAGCGGTGATGACGGTCTCCTGAAACTTGGCCGGCGGCGTCACAGGCGCTGGCCGCGGGCTTGCGGCATTTTAGGGCCTGTTCGCCCGCGCCGTCAGGAGGATGCGTGTCGGAATGTCAGGCAGTGAATGTCAGGGCGAAGCAAAGCGATACACCGCCAGCGTGCTGCGCCAGCTTGGGAACAGCCGCACTTCCTTGCCTTCGTTGAATGTGGCGCGCTCCAGGATGCGCACGTCCACTTCCCCGGCAAGCTGTTCGAAGTCGCGCAGCGTGCACAGGTGGATGTTGGGCGTGTTGTACCACTGGTACGGCATCTGCCCCGTCACTGGCATGCGGCCGCGCAGGATGGCCCAGCCGTGCGGCCAGTAGCCGAAGTTGGGAAACGACACCACGCCGTAACGCGCCACGCGGGCCATTTCGCGCAGGATGTGTTCGGTGCGGTGCATGGACTGCAGCGTCTGCGATAGCACAACGGTATCGAACTGCTTGTCGTCAAAGAGCGCCAGGCCGTCTTCCAGGTTCTGCTGGATGACCTCGACGCCGCGGCGCACGCAGGCGATCACGCAGGTGTCGTCGAGCTCGACGCCGGCTCCCTTGACCTGGCGATGGTCGCGCAGGTGCGCCAGCAGCGCGCCGTCGCCGCAACCCAGGTCCAGGACGCGGCTGCCCGGTTCGATCCAGCCGGCGATGCGCGCCAGGTCGGGCCGCAGCGCGCTGTGGGCATAGCGGGGAGTCACGGCAGTCATTCTGAGCATCCTTCATTCGGGGCGGTGGCTTGCAGACCCAGCTCGCGCGCGATGCGTTCGTAGTAGCCGCGGACGACCGCGTGGTAACGGGCGTCTTCCAGCAGGAAGGCGTCGTGACCGTGCGGCGCGTCGATTTCGGCGTACGTGACGGGGCTGCCGTTCTTGAGCAGCGCGCGCACGATCTCGCGCGAACGCTCCGGCGGGAAGCGCCAGTCGGTCGAAAACGACACCAGCAGGAAATTGGACTTGGCGGGCGCCAGCGCGCGGGCCAGGTCGCCGCCCGTGGTGCGCGCCGGATCGAAGTAGTCCAGCGCCCGCGTGATCAGCAGATAGGTGTTGGCGTCGAAATAGCGGGTGAACTTTTCGCCCTGATAGCGCAGGTAGGACTCGACCTCGAACTCGACGTCGTAGCCGTAGCGGTACGCGCCGTTTTCGGCCGGTGCGCGCTGGGCGCGTCCGAATTTTTCGGCCATGTCGTCATCGGACAGGTACGTGATGTGGCCGATCATGCGCGCGACCGACAGGCCACGGCGTGGCACGGTGTCCTGCGCGTAGTAGTCGCCGCCGTGGAAGTCCGGGTCGGTGATGATGGCGCGGCGGGCCACTTCGTTAAAGCCGATGTTCTGCGCGGACAGGCGCGGCGTGCTGGCGATGACGATGCAGTTGGCCACGCGCTCGGGCAAGGTGATGGACCAGCTGAGCGCCTGCATGCCGCCCAGCGATCCGCCCATCACCGCCGCGAAGCGTTCGATGCCGAAGTGGTCCGCCACCCGCGCCTGCGCCCGCACCCAGTCTTCCACCGTCAGCACCGGGAACGCGGCGCCCCAGGGCTTGCCGGTCTCGGGATTGAGGCTGGCCGGCCCGGTCGAACCGAAGCACGAGCCCAGGTTGTTCACGCCGATCACGAAGAAGAGATTGGTGTCCACCGGCTTGCCGGGGCCCACCATGTTGTCCCACCAGCCCAGGTCGGTGGGGTTGTCCGCCGCTTGGCCCGCCACGTGATGCGAGGCATTGAGCGCGTGGCAGATCAGCACGGCATTCGTGCGCTGCGCATTGAGCGTGCCGTAAGTTTCGACAGCCAGTTCGTAAGCCGCAAGCGATTGGCCGCTAAGCAGGGGCAGCGGTTCGTCGAAACGAATGAACGTGGGGGAGACGAGGCCGACCGAACCGGGATCAACGGTATCGGAAGTTGTGACGGTTGCGGGGACGAACCCGCTGGCCGAATCACCGGCCAAATGTTGGGCAGGAGTGGTCATACGGACCTCTTTAGCTGGATTTATTGGAAGGCGCCCGCAAGCGGATCAGGCAAATCGGCGCCGAAAATTGGGTAGTGCGGCAGGAATTCTAGCACTGCTACGCGCCGGCTTCCCAGGGCTCCTGTCCCAGATACTCGTAGCGCTCGGTGTTCACGCGCGACACGCGCCACTCCACCGGCTGGCGGTTGTACGAAAACGCGATGCGGCGGATCTCCAGCAGCGGGCTACCCTCGGCCACCCCAAGGCAACGCGCCTGCGTGCGTTCGGCCAGGCAGGTCCGCAGCCGCTCGTCGGTGGCGATGACGTTGACGCCGAACAGGTCCTGGTACAGCGCGTAGAGCGTGCTGGTGCGCTCGCGCAAATGCGCCTCCAGCAGCCCCGGAAAGCGCGATTCGGGCAGGCACACGTCGTCGGCCATGACCACGTCGCCGTTGAGCGACAGCACATTCAGGAACTCGAACACGTGAGCGCCCGCGGGCAATTCCAGCTTTTCGCGCACGACCGCCGACGCCTTCACGCGCCGGAAACGCAACAGCTCGGTCGTCGGATAGGACTTGCTGCCGTCCTGCCCGACGATGCGGAAGAACTTGAAGAAATGATGGTTGCGCGTGTGCACCGCGACGTAGGTGCCGCGCCCCTGATGGCGCACCAGGATGTTTTCGGCGGCCAGCTCGTCGATGGCCTTGCGCAAGGTGCCGATCGACACGCCGAAGCGCTCGGCCAGATTTTTTTCCGGGGGGATCGCATCGCCCTGCTTCCACTCGCCTTGCGCCAGCGCGGCAAGCACGGCCTGCTTGACCTGTTCGTACAAGGGACTGCCCAGGGGCACAGTCGGTGACAGGCTGGTGTTCATGGGTGCATCGCAAAAATCGAGGACCTCCAGTGTAGCGGCGCGCCGATCATTCGCTCAAGTCATGTAAGTCATCTATATGATTTAGTTGACTTTGAAAAAACCCGGGCCTAAGATTTCCTGGCCGTTGTGATCCGCGCCGCGTGCAGCACCCGGGCGGCGCCCCTGACTCAGAGAGGAAGACAATGATTCACGCCGTATTGCACGATGCGAAGGACACGGTGGCGGTCGCCGTGGTGGAAGGCCTGACCGCCGGAACGGAGCTGAACGCCTGGATCATGGATGAAGACAAGATCATCCATGTGCGCGCGTCGCAGGACATTCCCATCGGCCACAAGGTCGCGATGAAGGACATGGCCGTGGGCGACACCGTCTTCAAGTACGGCGTCGACATCGGCCGCGTGGTGGCGCCCATCCAGGCCGGCCAGCACGCCCACGTGCACAACATCAAGACCAAGCGCTGGTAAGCGCCCGTCCATCGCACAGGAACCCACCATGTCCATCATCACTGCCCAGACCACCTTCCAAGGCTATCGCCGCGACAATGGCCGCGTCGGCGTGCGCAACCACGTGATCGTCCTGCCCGTGGACGACATCTCCAACGCCGCGGCCGAGGCCGTTGCCAACAATATCAAGGGCACCCTGGCCCTGCCTCATCCTTACGGCCGCCTGCAATTCGGTGAGGATCTGGAACTGCACTTTCGCACGCTGATCGGCACCGGCTGTAACCCCAACGTCGCCGCCGTGGTCGTGATCGGCATCGAGGAAGGCTGGACCAAGCGCGTCGTCGACGGCATTGCCGCCACGGGCAAGCCTGTCATGGGCTTTTCCATCGAACTGCACGGCGACCACGACACCATCATGCGCGCGTCGCGCTGCGCCAAGGAATTCGTGCATTACGCCACCGCGCTCACGCGCAGCGAATGCCCCATCGCCGACCTGTGGGTCTCCACCAAATGCGGCGAATCCGACACCACCTCCGGCTGCGGCGCCAATCCCACGGTGGGTAACGCCTTCGACAAGCTCTATGCGCTGGGCTCCACCCTGGTGTTCGGCGAAACGTCGGAGCTGACCGGCGGCGAACACATCGTGGCCGAGCGCTGCGCCAACGACGCCGTGCGCGAACGCTTCATGTTCATGTTCGACCGCTACCAGGCCATGATCGACCGCTGGAAGACCAGCGATCTGTCCGAATCCCAGCCCACAAAGGGCAACATCGCCGGCGGCCTGACCACCATCGAGGAAAAGGCGATGGGCAACATCCAGAAGATCGGCAAGCAATGCCGGGTGGACGGCGTCATCGACAAGGCCGAGATCCCCGACGGCCCCGGACTGTGGTTCATGGACTCGTCCTCGGCCGCGGCGGAAATGGTCACGCTGTGCGCCGCCTCGGGCTACGCCGTGCACTTTTTCCCCACCGGCCAGGGCAACGTCATCGGCAACCCGATCCTGCCGGTCATCAAGATCTGCGCCAATCCGCGCACCGTGCGCACAATGTCTGAGCACATCGACGTGGACACCAGCGCCCTCCTGCAGCGGGAGATCGACCTGAACCAGGCCGGCGACAAGCTGCTGGAATGCATGCTGGCCACCGCCAACGGCCGGTGGACCGCGGCCGAGGCCCTGGGCCACCGCGAGTTCGTGCTCACGCGGATCTTCGAAAGCGCCTGACAGGCCTTTCCGGCGCCGGCGCGATCAGGAGAACGCGCCGGCTGCCTTCGCGGCTTCATCGCAGCATCAACGACAAGAACCTGCAGACCCGGGCGCAGTCCGCGGCAGCAAAGGCGTACGCATTCCTACCCGGGCGTTATCCCCAAGGAGGAAGACTGATGAGTAGCGAACCGCATTACCCCCCGCAAGATGCGCAGCGCCGTCGCCTGCTGGGCGCCCTGGGCGCCGCCGGCCTCTGTGCGCTGGCCCCATGGGAACGCGCGCTGGCGCAGAAAGGCGCGTGGCCCGAGCGTCCCATCAATTACGTGGTGCCATTTCCGCCGGGCGGCCTGACCGACGTGGCCGCGCGCCAGGTGGGCAAGGCGCTGGCAGACGCCGAACGCTGGAATGTGGTGGTCGAAAACAAGCCCGGCGGCAGCGCCAACATCGGCGCCGCGCACGTGTCGAACGCCGCGCCCGACGGCTACACCTGGCTGGCCATCACCCTGTCGCACGCGGCCAACGCCACATTGTTCGCGGGCAAGGCCGGGTATGACCTGACCCGCGACCTGACGCCCATCGCGGGGTTGGCGTCCTCGCCCATCATGGTGGTCGTGAACGCCAAGAGCAACATCAAGTCCATGGATGACCTGGCGCGCGCGGCCAAGGCGAAGGCGCTATCGGCCGGCTCCAGCGGCAACGGCACGCCGCCGCACCTGACGCTGGCGCTGTATCAGAAGCTGACGGGCGTGCCGCTGATGCACGTGCCGTACAAGGGCGGCGCGCCGTCGCTCACGGATCTGATCGGCGGGCATCTGGACGTGGTGTTTTCCAACTACCCGGAATCGCTGGCGCACGTGAAGAACGGGTCGCTGCGTGCGCTGGCCATCACCACGCGCGAGCGCAGCAAGGATCTGCCCGATCTGCCCACCACGGCCGAAGCCGGCCTGCCGGACCTGATCGTCGAAAACTTCACCGGCGTGCTCGCGCCCGCCGGCACGCCACCTGAACTGGTCCAGCGCATCGGCGACGCCATCGTCAAGCAGATCTCGCAGCCCGCCATGCAGCAATCGTTGCTGCAACTAGGCTTCGTGCCACAGCCGCGCGGGCCGAAGGAGTTCGGCGCGTACCTGAAGTCCGAGGTCGACCGCTGGGCCAAGATCATCCGCGACGCCAACATCCAGGTCGCCTGACGCGGCCAACCTGCCACCACGAAAAGGAGCCCGGCAGATGCGAATTTTGATATCGGAGTTCATGGACGCGCCTGCCGTCCAGGCCCTGCAGCAGCGGTTCGACGTGCAGTACGCGCCCGAGCTGGTCGAGCAGCGCGGCGCGTTGCTCGAGGCCGTCGCGGATGCCGACGCCCTCATCGTGCGCAATCGCACCCAAGTGGACGCGGCGCTGCTGGCCGCGGCGCCGCGCCTGATTGCGGTGGGCCGGCTGGGCGTCGGGCTGGACAACATCGACCTGGCGGGATGCGAGACCCGCGGCATCAAGGTCATTCCCGCCACCGGCGCCAACGCCCGCGCCGTGGCCGAGTACGTCATCGGCACGATGCTGTCGCTGTTGCGCGGCGCCTACGGGTCCACCGCGGACGTGGCCGCCGGCGTGTGGCCGCGCAACGCGCTGTCGCAGGGGCTGGAGGCGCACGGACGCACGTTGGGCGTGGTGGGATTCGGCGGCATCGGCCGACTGGCCGCGCAGCTTGCGCGCGGGTTGGGCATGCGCATCGTGGGCAGCGATGCCGCCCTGCCGCCTGACCATCCCGCGTGGCAGGAAGCGGGCGCCGAGGCGCTGGCGCTGGATGAACTGCTTGCCCAGGCGGACGTCGTAACGCTGCACCTGCCGCTCACGCCCCAGACCCGCCATCTGCTGGACGCCGCGCGCATCGAACGCATGCGCGCCGGCGCCATCCTCATCAACACCTCGCGCGGCGGCATCGTGGACGAAGCCGCGCTGGCGACCGCGTTGCGTGCCGGACGCCTGCGCGGCGCGGCGCTGGACGTCTTCGAGCGGGAGCCGCTGCCCGCCGGCAGCGCGCTGGCCGACGCGCCCAACCTGATCCTCACGCCGCACATCGCGGGGCTCACGCAAGAGGCCAACACGCGCGTTTCCGACATGGTGGCCGCCGGTGTGACAATGGCGCTTGACGCCCGCGCACGCTGACGAGGCGCGGCGCGCCTCACACGACAGGAAGGATATGGCTCACATCTATCTGGACGAACTTCAACACCTGGCCGCGGCCGGTCTTGCCGCCGCCGGCGCCAACCCGGTCATGGCCGACAGCACCGCCCGCGCGCTGGTCTTCGCGGAAAGCCAGGGACTCAGCTCTCATGGCCTGTCGCGCGTGCCGTTCTACGCCGGCCATCTGCGCGCCGGCCGCGCCATCGGTTCGGCCGTGCCGCGCCTCGTGAACGAACGCGGCGGCGCGGCGTTGATCGACGCCGGCTCGGGCCTGGCGTTTCCCGCGTGCGCCATGGCGGTCGAACAGGCCACCGCCCGCGCCCGCGAGCATGGCGTTGCATTCGTCGGCGTGGCCAACAGCCATCACTTCGGCGAGGCGGCCTACCACCTGGAGGTCCTGGCCGACGCCGGCATGGTGGGACTGGCACTGAGCAACTCGCCCGCCGCCATGCCCGCCTGGGGCGGCAAGCGCCCGCTGTTCGGCACCAACCCCATCGCGGCGATCTTCCCTCGCCGCGGCGGCGCCCGTCTGGTCATCGACCTGTCGCTGTCGCAGGTGGCGCGGGGCAAGCTCATGATCGCGGCGCGTGACAACCAGCCCATTCCGCTGGGCTGGGCGCTGGATGCCGAGGGCCAGCCCACGACCGACCCCAAGGCGGGACTGGCCGGCAGCATGCTGCCCGCGGGCGGCGTCAAGGGCGCCATGCTGGCCCTAATCGTCGAACTCATGGCCTGCGCGCTGACCGGCGCGCGCTTCGGCTACGAGAACGAGTCATTCTTTGTGGACGAGGGCGGACCGGCGCGGTTGGGGCAGGCCTTCATGGCGATCGATCCGAACGCGCTGGCAGGCAACGACGTCTACCTGGAACGCGTGGAAACGCTGGTCGACGCCATGCTCGAAGACGAGGGCGTGCGTCTGCCGGGCGACCGCCGCCGCAAGCTGCGCGACGAGGCCGTCAAGCACGGCCTGGACCTGCCCGATGCGCTGATGACGCAGTTGCGCACGCTGGCCGGCGCGGGCTGAACCTCGGGCTGAACCTCTGTATGAACCGCGGCTTGGCGCCCTAGTGTCCGTGGGAGAACCACAACATCAGCGGCGCCAGCAGCAGGAACACCACGGTGGACACCAGCACGGCGCCCGCCGCGGTGTCGCCCAGCGGCGTGTAACGCCGCGCGTACATGTAGCTGACGACCGCGCACGGCATGGCCATCTGCAACGTCAGCGCGCCGGCCAGCACCGGTTCCAGATCCATCGCCCACACCACGGCCAGCCCGGTCACCAGGCCTACCACCAGCCGGATCGCGCCGACCTTGGCGCCATCGCGCACGCCGTTCGACGGGATGAGCGCCAGCGCGTGGCCCAGGCTCAGCAGCATCAGCGGCACCGTCACGGCGCCCAGCATGCGCGCCGTCTCGATGATCCACGCCGGCACCGGCACGTTCAGCAGACGCAGCGCCACCGCCACCACGGACGCCAGCAGGATCGGGCTCTTCCAGCTTCCCTTGGTGTTCACGCCGGGCAGCATGCGCACCGCGATGGTGTGCATCACGAAGGAGTTCACCGCAAAGAATGCCACGGCCACCGACAGGCCCGCGTCGCCGAACGCCAGTTGCGAAATCGGCAGCCCCAGGTTGCCGGCGTTGGGCAGGAACGCGGTGGGCAGCAGGCTCAGCACGGGCAGCTTCCAGGCCTTGAGCAGCGCCGCGCAGATCAGCGCGCACAACAGCAGGGCAATCAGGGTCGCCGCGGCCACGTCGGCTAGCGCGCGGTCGTCCAGATGGGTGGTGACGAAGGTGTGGAACACCAGCGCGGGCGTGGTGACGGACGTCACCAGCGTGGTGATGAAGTTGCCGCCAAAGGGAAGATCGCGCTTGCCCCAGTAAAGCCCGATTCCCACGCAGGAAAGCAGGGGCAGCATCAGCACAATGGCTGACAGGTAGAACTGCGCGATGGCCAACATGGACTATTCCGTCAGAGATAAAAAGATTGATGCGTCACGGCATCATTGCTTGCCCCAGCCGGGGCGGTCGCCGCAGCATGGGGCCATTGTTCACAAAAGGACCATCCCGTCCTCGCCGCCATGTCCGCCACACCGATGCGCATTCCTGCCCACTCATCGCGTTGCGCCGTCCTCAACGCCATCCAGCCCGCCGGCCTGCAGTTGTCCGACAGGCAATCACCTTGCCTGCAGCTATCGGACCGGCAGGCCGCATGCCTGCGGTGGTCCGCCGCGGGCAAGACCAGTTGGGAAACCGCCCGCATCTTGGGCGTCAGCGAAAGCACCGTGAATTTCCACCTGCGCAACGCCTGCACCCGGCTTGGCGTGCGGGGCCGGCGCGCGGCAGTGGTGGCGGCGCTGCGGCTGGGTCTGCTCGAATTCAAGGCTTGATGACGATGGACCGCAGGAATTCGCGCGCGCGCTCGGCGGGCAGGCTTTCCTCGGTGCCCGCGGCCACGGCCTCGATCAGCATCGTGTCCGTCACCCACACCTTCGCCTGCAGCCACCCGGGCTTGCCCACCGCCTTGCCGCGCACCTCGATTTCCTGGCCATAAGGCGGCCATTCCGTGGGCGGCGGCGCCTGCATGTTGGTGTAGAGCGACCGCATCAGCGCCACGCCCAGCGCCTGCCGGGCCGCGGGGCTGGCCGCGATCTCCGGCGGCAGGGGCGCCGACCCCACGGCGAACACCGCTTCGTCCACGGTGGCGCTGGCCATCGTGAACTTCAACGCGTGCATGTCCAGCTTCAATTCGCGGGTTTCCGTCGAGACCCGGGCGGGGAACGCGGCGCGAACGTGACCATCCGCCACATCCATCTCGCGCCAGTTGTAACTCGGCGAGCAAGCGGCCAACGCCAGCGTCAGCGCCAAAAAAACGCCCGCTTTCTTGAACATGAAACGAAACAGCGATGAAATCGTCATTACCCGAGGACTCCAGGGTCCCGTCAATTCAAGGAACTCAGAAATTGTCGCCGATTTCCATGGCGCCCGCGCCCGATGGCACGCCGCTCGCCAATTATTGCTGGCCCGCCGCGCCAAACGTTCCGCTTCCGATAGCGGGCGACGGGCAATCCGGTGGCGGGCAATCCCGCGACGGGCGCTCCGGCGGCCGGCCCAGCATCTACCTGCTGCACGGCCTGAGCGAACACGCCGGGCGCTATGACCGGCTGGCGCGCTGGCTGACCGCGCGGGGCTGGACGGTGGGCGCGCACGATCACCGCGGCCACGGGCGCTCGGGCGGACACCCCGCCACGCTGCGCGACCAGGAAGACCTGGTCACCGACGCGGTGGACAGGCTGCAGGACTGGACGCAGGCCTGCGGCCGGCCCCCGATCCTGCTTGGACACAGCCTGGGCGCCCTGGTCGCCGTGCGCATCGCCCAGCAACGGCGGGCCGACCTGGACGGCCTGGTGCTCAGTTCACCGCCGTTTGCCGTCAACGTCCCGCTCTGGGTGCGCCGCACCCTGACGTGGATGTCCCTGCACGCCCCCGACCTGCGCGTGCCCCACGGCCTGGCGCCCGCCCGCATCTCACACGACCGGGCCGTCGTGAAGGCCTACCGCGCCGATCCCCTGGTGCGGCGCCGCATGACGGGCCGGCTGGCGCGCTTTGTCGACGAAGCCGGGCAGCAGGCGCTTCGCGAAGCCCGCCTGCTGCCCTGCCGCACCCTGCTGATGGTGGCCGGCGACGACTCCATCGTGGCGGCCGAAGGCAGCCGGCAGTTCGCCCAGCGGGCGCCCGCTGAACTCCTCACCCTGCGCTGGTACGACACCGCCTGGCACGAGATCTTCAACGAAACCGCCCCCATTGCCGACCCCGTCTATGCTGACCTGGACGAATGGCTGGCGCGCACCGCCCAGGCATTGTCCCTGTCCCCAGTACTGGTTCCCTCAGCACAGGAGGCCAGCACCCCGTAAAATCCGGCGACAGCCCCCAACGAGAACAATCCGTGACCGATACTGCCGCCAACCGCCTCGCCCGCCTAGAGGCCAACCGCTCGCTGCTGACCCAGACCCTGCGGGGCATCGAGAAAGAAGGCCTGCGCGTGGACGAACAGGGCATCCTGGCCCGCACGCCGCACCCCGCCGGACTGGGCTCGGCGCTGACCAACGAACACGTCACCACCGATTATTCCGAGTCGCTGCTTGAGCTCATCACGGGCACGCACGACAACGTGGACGCGCTCCTGGCCGAGCTTGCCGACACCCACCGCCACGTCTACACCGTGCTGGACCATGAACTGATCTGGAATCAGTCCATGCCGGCCACGCTGCCGCCCGAGCCCGAAATCCCCATCGCCTGGTACGGAACGTCCAACACGGGCATGCTCAAGCACGTGTACCGCCGCGGTCTGGCCGAGCGCTACGGCAAGACGATGCAATGCATCGCCGGCGTGCACTACAACTTTTCGCTGCCCGAATCCCTATGGCCCGTGCTCGACACGCAGCCCGGCTCCGGCCAGGACCGCCGCTCGCGCGGGTACATCGGCCTGATCCGCAACTTCACGCGGCATTCCTGGCTGCTGATGTACCTGTTTGGCTCCGCCCCCGCGCTGTCCAGCGGCTTTTTGCAAGGCCAGGACCATGCGCTGGACAAGCTGGGCGACCACACCCTTTACCTGCCCTATGCCACCAGCCTGCGCATGAGCGATCTGGGCTACCAGAACAAGGCGCAGTCGCAGCTCAAGCTCTGCTACAACGACTTGGACACCTTCCTTGGCCGCCTGTACGGCGCCGTGACGCAGCCCTGGCCCGACTATCAAAATATCGGCACCCACCGCGACGGCGAGTGGATCCAGCTCAACACCAACGTGCTGCAGATCGAAAACGAGTACTACTCCAGCATCCGCCCCAAGCGCGCCACCGGCCGCTGCGAACGCCCCATCACTGCGCTGGCCGAACGCGGCGTGCAGTACGTTGAAGTGCGCTGCCTCGACATCGATCCGTATTCGCCGATTGGCATCGACGCCACCACCGCCCGGTTCGTCGACGCCTTCCTGCTGTTCTGCACGGCCTCGGACAGCCCGTTCTTCCCCGCCAACGGCTACTGTCAGCGCAGCGCCGACAATTTCTCGGTGGTGGTCAAGGAAGGCCGCAAGCCGGGCCTCACGCTGGATCGCGACGGCCAGACCATCGGCCTGGCGCAATGGGGCCACGAACTTCTGGACCAGATCGCGCCGTATGCCGCGCTGTACGACAGCGCCTTCGGCGGCACCGCTTACGCGGATGCCCTGGCGGCGCAACGCGCCAAGCTTGACCAGCCCGACACCACGCCCTCGGCGCGCCTCTTGGCCGACTTGAAGGACAGCGGCCTGTCGTTCCACGATTTCTCGCTGGCGCTGAGCCGCAAGCATGCGGATGCGCTGCGCGCGCAGCCGCTGCCTGCCGACGTGGCCACGGCCTATCAGCAAGCCGCCGCGCAGTCCGCCGCCGAACAGCTTCGCCTGGAACAGTCGGACACTGAAGACTTCGATACCTACGTGAGCCGCTATCACGCCGCGCTGAAGGCGCCGCGCAAATAAGGCGTATCGTTAGGGATTGATCCGCGCCGCGCCCCTGCGGGGTGCGCGCGCGGGCCTTACCAGTCACATCAGGAGGTTTTATCCATGCGCCGCACCGCAAAATTTCTGCTGGCCCTGGCGGCCAGCGTGGCGGGCATTGCCCACGCCGCGCCGCCGCCCATGCAGACCGTGGAATCCGTTGACCTGAAACGCTACGTGGGGATGTGGTACGAAATCGCCAACTTCCCCATGTTCTTCCAGCGCAATTGCGTGGGAGACACCACGGCCGAGTACACGGCGCATCCAGACGGCACTGTCGGCGTGAACAACCGCTGCCGCACCAAGGATGGGGATATCGATTCGGCCTCGGGCACGGCCACGGTGGTTGAAGGCAGCAACAACGCCAAGCTCGAAGTCACCTTCTTCAAGCCGTTCAAGGGCGATTACTGGGTGATCGGCCTGGATCCGGAGTACCGCTGGTCCGTCGTCGGCACGCCCGACCGCAAGTATCTGTGGATCCTGTCGCGCTCGCCCCAGTTGCCCAAGGAAGAACTGGACAAGGCGCTGGCCGCCGCCACGGCGCAGGGCTATCAGCTCGACGAGCTGCGCTATACGCCGCAGAAATAGGCGCCGCGGCGGTACGCGCCGCGGAACCAGGCGCCGTCCTCAGCCCGCGTAATCGCGGGCCAGCCTGACCACCGTCACGCCGGGCTTCAACTGCCGCAGCGACGGCATGATCAGCGTGCAGTTGTCGTAGGGCGTGACCACCGGCTGATCATCCGCCCAGCCGATCAGCGATCCGGCCTTATCGAACGTCTCCAGACCCGTCCACGGGCCTGCAAATCGCACATTCATCGACGGCGCCACCACGGCGTCCGTCACTTCCAGCACGCGTTGCGCCGCCGGAGCCGGCAGCAGCCAGGCCTCGGGCAGGTCCGCCGCGTCAATCACGCCCGATTCCATCAGCATCCGCGCCACCATGTCGCGCGCCACATCGCGCGACGACAGGTCGCCATGAAAGCCGCATTCGATCAGCAGCGCGCACGCGTCTTCGCGGGCCGGGTCGCCAAAGTGTTCGAAGTCGCGCATGCGCACGCCGTCCTTGTGGCCGGCATCCACGATGACGTGCTGCGGGGCCTTCAGGCGGCGCGCCAGCGCGATATTGCGCGGCAGCACGCCCGTCAGCAGCAGCGGCGCCCCCGGCTCGTGCATCGAATGCAGGTCCAGCAGCCAGTCGGCGCGCCGCACCCACGGGCGCAGCGCCGCGCCGCGTTGGCGGTCCGGCGACGTGGGATTGTCCAGACGCTCGGCGCTCCAGACGCGGTTCATGTCTTCCTGCACGAAACGCGACGCATCGTGGTTCGCGTGATCGAAGCGGTCGAACGCATCCAGGTTGCAGAAGGCCAGGGTCAGGCTGCCGCGGCGCGGCCGCAGACCCGAAGCCAACAGGTCTTTCAGCGCCCACGCGCCGCACAGCTCATTGCCGTGCACCAGCGCGCTCACCATCAGCGCCCGTCCCGGCACGCCCGAATCAAAGTGCCACACGCCCGGCGTGTCGGTATTGCCCGCGCGCTCGGCGGCGATGTCGGGAACGGGGAGCTTGAATTCCATGGTGATATCCGCTTGATGCCTGGTCTTTCGATGTCGTGATGGTGCGCGCGCAGCCTTATTGCGCTTCGATCTTGGCGGCCTTGACCAGCGCGCCGTACTTCTGGGTTTCTTCCGCCTGGAACGCCACCGGATCCACGCCCGGCTTGGCCACTTCGCCGCCGGCGTCCTGCATCTTGGCGCGGAACTGGTCCGACTTCAGCGTCTCATCCAGCACGGCGCGCAGCTTGGTCACCACCGGCTCGGGCAGGCCGGCCGGGCCGTACAGCGCGAACCACAGGTTGATGTCCACGGACTCGAAGCCCTTGGTGGCGGCCAGCGGCGCGATTTCGGGCGCGGCGGGCGAACGCTTGTTCTCGGTCAGGCCCAGCGCGACGATGTTGCCGCTGCGCACCTGCGGCAGACCCGAGGACAGCACCAGCATGCCGTAGTCCAGCTGGCCGCTCATCAGGTCGGTCACCAGCGGCGACACGCCGCGGTAGGGCACGTGTTCGGCGCGGGTGCCGGTGGCCTGGTTGATCATCTCGCCCGCCAGGTGCAGCGTCGTGCCCACGCCCGACGAGCCGTAGTTGAACGTGCCGGGCGCGGCGCCCTTGAGCTTTTCCAGGTAGTCGGCGGCGGTCTTAACACCCGAGTTCTTGCTGGCGGCCAGCAGCATCGGCTGCGAGGCCACGATGCCCAGCGCCGTGAAATCCTTGGCGCTGTCGTACTTCACGGCAGTGTTGATCATGCGGGCGATCACCATTTCGTTGGTGGAGCCCAGGAAGATGGTGTAGCCGTCGGGTGCGGCGCGCGCCACGCGTTGCGCGCCGATCGTGCCGCCCGCGCCGCCAACGTTCTCGACCACGACCGTCTGGCCCAGGCGCTTGCCCAGTTCTTCGCCCAGGAGGCGCGCGGTCAGGTCCAGGCTGCCGCCTGCGGGGTAGCCGACGATCAGCGAAATGCTGCGGGCCGGATAATCGGCCGCGCTGGCGGCAGGCGCCGCGGCAAGGGCCGAGGCCGCACACAACGAAACTAGCGCCGCGCGCAGCGGCTTCACGATGGACTTCATGACTTTCTCCCTGGGGTGCTGTGGGTGGACGGCGGAGCCGTCTCATTTGATTTCGGGGGCTATTTTCGAGCGCGACCCAGGGGCAGTCCGTGCCAAAACGGCACATCGTTGTGCCGATCGGGATTTTGGCGGCGAGATTTGGACGCTGAACTTCAGGTACTGCACTTCAGGCGCTGGAACTGGGACCCGAAGTCAGACCCAAATTCACGCCTTGCGATTGGCCGTCGCTTCCCAGGCGGCTTCGGCCAGGTCGGTCAGCCGGGCGCGCGGGCGGTACAACCGGACTTCGAACGCGATCTCGTCGCTGCGCCCGCCCAGCGCGGCCAGCGCGCCGCGCCGGCAATCGGCAGCCACCATGGACCACGGCAGCCACGCCACCCCCACGCCCTTGGCGACCGCGCCATGCGCGGCATCCAGGGAGTCGCCGCGCACAAAGGGCGTCAGCGCATACGGCGTGGCTTCGAGCCGATCCCCCACGATGCGCTCCATCGCCAGCCCGCCGGTGTAGGTGATCAGCGGCACGGGCGCCCCGCCCTCTTGCAGCAGGTAGCGCGGCCGGCCCCGTGAATCCATCTGGCTGACCGGCACCAGCTTGTCGGTCGCCAGCGTCATGTACCGATAGCGCGAGGGGCTGAGCGGCACGGACAGCGCCGGGTGCTCGTAGCAGCACAACAGCTCCACCTTGCCCTGTTCCAGCCGGACCACCAGGTCCTGCGCCTTGCCGGTGGACAGCTCAACCTGCGTGCCGTCCGTCAGGACCCGAGGCGTGCGGTGCCGCAGCCGCGCGATCCAGTCGGCCACCAGCGTGCGCGCCAGGCTGCGGCCCGTGGCAATGCGCAGCACGGCCTCGCCGCCCGCGCCCGAGCTGCGGATGCGATGGCGCACCAGCCCCATCTGCTCGATCACTTGCGTCGCCGTCTTGAGCAGCGCCTCGCCTTCGGGCGTCAGCGTCACCGGCAGACGCTGGCGTTCCACCAGCGGCGTGCCCGCCCACGCCTCCAGCGCGCGGATGCGCCGGCCGAAGGCGGGATGCGTGACGTGCCGCAGCTCGGCTGCGCGCACAAAGCTGCCGGTCTGCGCCAGCGCAATCAGGTCTTCGAGGAGTTTCAGGTCTGCCATGGACGACAAGCTTACGGCATCGCGCGTGCTAGGCCGCCGCTTGTCCCTCGGGCAGAGACAGAATGCGCGCGATGACCTGCGCCGTCTCGCGGTAGTGCGCCGCCAGCAGCGCGGCCGCGCGGTCGGCATCGCGCGAGACCGCGGCATCCAGCAGCGCGCGGTGCTCGTCGTCGACGTTGCGTTCATGGCCGTACGCCATGGCCTGCGCGCGCGCCGGCCGGCGGTAGCGCTCGGTCTGCGCGTACAACTGCGCGGACAGGTCCAGCAGCCAGGGCGAGCGGCAGGCGCCGATCAGCGCCTGATGAAAGTCCTGGTGACGGGCTTCCAGTGCGTCCTCGCGGTCCGGGTCCAGCCCCGGCGCGGCGTCCGCCCGCCGCGCGGCCAGCGCCAATGCGTGAAACGCTCCGACCAGCCGCGCCTCCCAGGCGTCGTCGGCATTGGCCAGCGATCGCCGCAACGCGTCGCAGTCGATCAGGATGCGGGTCTCGCAGGCGTCGCGCATCTCGTCCACGGACAACGGCGCGATGCGAAACCCGCGCGAGGTGGTGGTAAGCACCATGCGTTCGCTGCGCAACCGGTTCAGCGCCTCGCGGATCGGCGAAAAGCTGCCGCCGTAGCGCTGGCGCAGCAGCTCCAGCCGCAGCGACTGGCCCGGCGCAAACGCGCCGCGCATGATGTCGCGGCGCAACTGCCGGTAGATCTGTTCGGACAGCGTGATGTCTTCGATCTCGGCGCCGCCGTTTGCCGCCGCATCCTCGCGCGGGGCCTTGATTCTGGGTTTCAAGCGCGGCGCTCCTAGACGGCCACCACCGGGTGGCGCAGCGTGCCGATGCCCTCCACGCAGGCCACGACCACGTCGCCCGGCCACAGGAATTCCTGCGGCTTGCGGCCGGCGCCCACGCCCTCCGGCGTGCCGGTGGCGATGATGTCGCCCGGCTCCAGCGTGATGCCGGCGCTGATGTCGGAGATCAGGAACGGCACCTTGAACAGCATGTGCCGCGTGTTCGAGCCCTGCTTCTTTTCGCCGTTGACCGTCAGCCACAGGTCCAGCACCTGCGGATCGGGGATCTCGTCGGCCGTCACGATGCACGGACCGAACGGCGCATACGTGTCCTGCCCCTTGGAATAGATCCACTGCCCGGCGCGGCGGCAATCGCGCGCGCTCATGTCCAGCATCACGCTGTATCCGAACACGTAGGACAGCGCATCGGCCTCGGCCACGCGCGACGCCCGCCGGCCGATGATCACCGCCAGCTCGACTTCCCAGTCCAGCTGCTGCGTGATCTTCGCGTTGTGCTCGATGGCGTCACCCGGCCCGATGACCGTGGTGGGCGGCTTGGAGAAGATGACGGGCTGCTTGGGCAGGTCGGCCGACGTATCCAGCGTGCGGCTGGACTCGGCCACGTGCTCCACATAGTTCAGGCCGATGCCGAAGATGTTCTTGCGCGGACGCGGGATGGGCGCCAGCAGCTTCACGTTCTCCTGCGGCACCGCGGTGCCCACCGGCCAGTTGCCGCGGAACGTGTCCAACAGACGCGTCGCCTGTGCAACCGCCACCGGTCCCAGGTCGATGAATTCCAGCATGTCATCGGGCAGGTCCACCCCGCCTTCCTGACCCAGCAGGAAAAGGTCGATCACATAACCGTCAACGAGCGCGCCCAGGCGGGCGGCGGCGGTGGGATGAGCGCGAAAGGTCACCAGGCGCATCGGGAACTCCAGAAGGTCAAAGGGTTGCAGAACCGGCCGCAGCGGCACGGAGGCTTTCGAAACTAGATCAGCTGCTGATGGCCGCCGTTGTCCTGCACCGCTTCCTCGCGGTACAGGGCCAGCGCGCGCATGACGGGCAGATCGTTGAAACAGAAGAGGCACGCGTCGTCGTTGGACGACAGGTTGGCGTGTTCGTGGATGGCCCAGGACGGCACGCAGAAGATGTCGCGCTCGGTCCAGTCGTAGCGCTTGCCGTCGATGACGGAAAAGCCGCTGCCCTTGGCCACCTGGTAGATGAAGCTGCCGGTGTGCCGGTGCGCCTTCGTGTGCTCACCGGGGCGCAGCAATTGCATGCTGGCGCCAATCGTCGGCATGACGGGGCCGCCCGTCGCCGGATTGACGTATTCCAGCAGGATGCCGTCGTAGGGACTGCCCGCGGTGGTGCGCGCGTAGCGGCGCAGCGCCTCGTACGTGGGCTCCCATTCGTACTTGAAGAGCGGCGAATACGGCTTGGTCCACCCCGACACCTGCGGTCGCAGCGCCACGCCGCCCCATGCGCCGCTGGTGTCGTCCACCGGGTGCGTGACGGTCTGGTTCAGGTCCGGATGCACGGCATAGAAGCCGGCTTCCAGTGCGTTGACCAGCGGGATGTCCAGGCCGTCTTGCCAGATGCAGGTGCTGCCATCCTCGGCCACGCCATGCTCGTGCCACGTGCCGTTTGGCGTCAGCACAAAATCATTCGCGCCCAGCGTCATCTTGTGGCCGTCCACCACCGTGAACGCGCCCTGTCCTTCCATGATGAAGCGCAGCGCCGAATGCGTGTGCGCGTGCGCGGACGCCAGCTCGCCCGGGCGCATCACCTGCAGTCCGGAATACAGCCAGCCCACCGCCGCCGCCACATCGCGCCGGCCGGGGTTGTTCAGGTAGATGACACGCCGGCCCGCCTCTTCGGGCGACACCAGCTCGGCGGACCGCAGCACGTGGCCGCGCAGGTCCCGGTAGCGCCACACCACGGGCACCGACGCCGACCGCGGCGCCCACGGCTCGATCTTGTTCGCCACCGTCCACAGCGCGCCGGTCTCCAGCCGCGCCAGCTCCTGGTAATAGGCCACCCGCTCCGGCGAGTCGGCCACATTGGCGCGGCCCGCGGTGTCTTCGCGGTAGGCGTCGTAGCGGTTCGCTTCCATTCCGTGCCCCTGGTTTTATAAAACGCTGAGGATTTTCGAAAATACTAAGCGCGGGGCAGAGACCGGGCAACCGGGCAGCGCTAGGGGTTTTCCTTGAACGGCGCAGGCGTTTCGCAAAAATAAGTTGGCGACGTCCGCAAAAATACTGTACAAAAACACAGTGCGACGTGATACATTTCGCTCGCCCGAAAAACTGTCGTCCAGGGGAGAATTCCTGTGTCAGAAGCTGCTCATCTCGTTCAGTACATCGTCGTTCCCTACCGCGCCGCCGCCAATGGCGTCGCACCCGGGGAAATCCGTCCGGCCAGCAGCGAATTCGGAGCCATCCGCATCGCGAATTCCATGGCTTCCAAATTCGCCGGCGTCGCGGCCTATGAAGTGATGATCGACAAGGAGACCGGCGACATGGAATCGCCGCGCATCCTGATGCAGATCGGCACCGTGCCTTCGCTGGACGACTAGCCAACGAAAATCGCCCGCCCCGCATGCATGCGGGGCGGGCGATTCAACGGTTTGGCGCGCATTGCCAGCGCGCAGCCAATCCTCTGTGGGATCGGTCATCCGCAGAGTCCTGATCTGCGAACGCTAGAACAGATGCTTGATCCCCACCGAGCCACCGACCGCGTGCATGCCCGATGCACCGCCCAATCCCTGCTCGGCGTTCAACTGCACATTGACGAACGTGTTCTTACCGGCCCGACGGTCGTAGCCCGCCGATAGCCCCACGCGCGATCCGTCCAGGTCGTTCTCAAAGGCGATCTCGCCCTGCGTCAGCGTCTGATATTCGCTGGACGACTTCCCCAGCGTGTGCCGGTAGCTCAGCATCAGCCATCCGTGGTTCTGCGCGCCGTCCTGCTCGCCCCACGCTTTGGACAGCTTCAGGCTCACGCGCGAATGCAGCGCGTGCGATGCCGGCAACGACACTTGGCCAATGTCATCATCGCCGTCGCGCAGCTTGACGTGCTGGACCATCACCTGCGCCTGAGGTTCGAGTCGAAGTCCGTTGGACACATCGCCCACGTCGAACGCCTTGCCGGCTTCGGCCGACAACGCCGCGCCCCATCCCGACGTCTGCATCGACATGCCATCCGCGCCGTTCGATTTGGTTTTCACGCCGTACCGGCTGATCTGCGTGACGAAGTCGGCATAGCCGCCCTTGCCGTCCATCATCGTGTAGTACGCGCCCAGACCGTACATCGTCTGATCGCTACGGCCGGCATGGATGGTCGAACGCGTGGAGGCCTGATAGTGATCCACGTCGGCACGGGAAACCAATGCGGTGCCGAATACGCCCAGGCTGTTGCGGCGGATGCCCTGGCTGGTCACGAAGAGGTCCGTGCCCACCTGCAGGCCGCCCAGCGTCGTGCGGCTTCCAACTTGAGACTGCAGAATGCCGCGCGAAGCGCCATCGCGGTTCTCCCATCCGCCCAGCGTTCTGGCCCAGGCATACGGGTACACCTTACGGGCCAGCGTTTCGGTCGCGCCCATGCGCTCGTTGAAGGTGCCCACCGCCAGCTCGGACTGCCGCAGCGCTTGCCCGCCCAACTGCGAGTAAAGCGAGACCTCGGGGCGGGCCTCGCTAATCAAATACCAGTTGTTGGCAAGTTCCGGTGAGCCATCCAGCGCGCCATGCGTCAGCACGTAGTGGAACGCGCCGGCCCGCGGCGCTTGCCCTGGCGTTTGCTGGAACGCGTTGTCCGTGCTGGCGCCAGCCTTGACCACCAGATAGCCGTTTCCGCTGAAGGGATCACCAAAGCCGCCGTCGGTGTTGATCGTCAGGTTGGTCAGCCCCGTGGCCCCCGCGTTCAAGGTCAGGTAATCCGCTGCGCCGGTGGCGGCGGGGCCCAGGTGCAGTTGCAATTCGCCGCCGCCGCCCACCAGATTGTTCGCGGTGAACGTGCGGCCGATGGCATCGTGGGCCCAGTCTGCGGGCGGTGCAAACGCGACGCTGCCTTCAAGCCGAAGTTCGCTGACGGTGCTGAGATTGTTTGCTTGCGCGGGGTTGGAGGCATCGGTCAGCACGTTCCATTTGCTGGTCGCGTCGATGGCGAGACTTGGTCCATCCACCCAGCCGTCGAGCGTGGCGCCGTTGGTCAGATGCAGATCGGCGCCGCCCGCCCCCACGACCCGGGCGACCGCATGACCGGCTTGGCCCAGCGACGTGCCCCGGATTTCAAGCGCGCCATCGAACAGGCGCGTGAGGCCGGTATAGGTGAGCGAGCCCGTCAGCGTGGTCGTGCCTTCCAACTGATGCAGCTCGCCGGTACCCGATATGGCATTGGAGAACCAGCCCGCGTGCTGCGACATCGCCAGGACGGCATTGTTTTCGATCGCGCCTGCGCCCAGAGATCCGCCGTGATGCGTTCCGCCGGCGCCAAGCTGAAGCACGCCTTCTTCGATGACGACAGCGCCGGAAAAGGCGTCATTGTCACGAGCGATGGACAAGGTTCCCGCGCCAGTTTTGGTGAGCGTGCCCGATCCGGTGATGTTTCCGAACATATGTACGTACGCCGACTGCCCTTGCGCCGCCAGCTCTGGATTTCCTGTCCGGATCGCGCCGTCTCTGGCGAAATGCACGTCACGTTCCATCACCGTCGCGGCCTCCACCTGCAGCCCGCCGCCGTTGAAGGTAAGCGTGCCAGACCGATCACCCAGATTGTTCTCGTGGTCAATCGCGAGCCACCCGCCCGACAGGGTCCACGGCGTTTCGACCTGGCCGGTCCCGCCTATCAGCTTCCATGTTCCGGCCGACGTTTTCTCGAAGGCGTTAAAGCCCAGGTATTGGGCCGGTCCGGTCGCGCCGGTTCCGATCAGGCTGACATCAAAGACATTGTTCTCGTAGTCCTGGCGGGAGTCCCAGCCGCCATCAAGAACGAGCGTACTCGTGCCGCCGGCTTCCGTGGCATCGACCAGGCCTGTGATCTGGCTGTCTGGGTTGTCCCAGCCGCCCTGTCCCTTCAGCACCAGCGTGGAGTCGCGGGCGGTCGCCGCATACTTGATGGCGGTGTCCTGGTTCTCGGGCCCGTGCGATATCGTTCCCGTATTGATGATCACGGAGTTGGCGCCCGTAACGTAGACGCCGTGGCCGCTCTGGCC
>NZ_JCBANC010000032.1:0-67978 GCF_059760815.1 Achromobacter sp. 1012554356
GTGGTGGGGGACGGGGACGACACCGCATTCTTCGAGGCCTGGATGGCGGCGGGTGATCGGCTGGCCGCCGAGGCGCATGACGCCGAACGCCGCAACCGTGTTGCCAGCGCGCGTGAACTGTACCTGCGCGCCAGCGCCTTCTATTGCACGGCGTACCGGCCGCTGTATGGCGCTCCGACGGATGCGCGGTTGCTGGCGGCCTTTCGTAAACAGATCGCGGCTTTCGACCGCGGCCTCGCGTTGTCCGAGCATCCGGTCAAGCCGGCGGGCATCCCGTTGGACGGCGCGCGCATGCCGGCATATCTGATTCCGGCCGCCGGTCACGAGACCGCTGTCAGGCCACTTGTCATCTTCACCAACGGTTATGACGCCACGGTGACCGATATGTATTTTGCGAGCGCCGTCGCCGCGTCGCGCAGGGGCTATCACGCCCTTGTGTTCGACGGGCCTGGGCAGGGCGGCATGCTTTACGAACAGGGCGTGACAATGCGGCCTGATTGGGAGACGGTGGTCGGTGCTGTGGTGGACTACGCCGTGACGCTGCCCATCGTGGACGCAAAGCGCATTGCGCTCAGCGGCTGGAGCCTGGGCGGCCATCTGGCGCCGCGTGCGGCGTCCGGCGAACCTCGGTTGGCGGCCTGCATAGCGGACCCGGGTCAATGGAGCCTCGCGGGCCCGTTCCGGCCGTTGGCAGTCAAGCTGGGCGTCAGCACGGAAAGCGCGGCGAATCTGGGGGAGCTGGAGCAACCGGTGGTGGACCGCTTGCAGCAATTCGTCATGGCCAGCCCCGCTTTGACGTGGAAGGTGATGCGGCGCGGCTTCTGGGTGCACGGCGTGGACAATCTGCGAGACTACCTGCGTGCGGTCGAGCCTTTCACCCTGGAGGGCCGCGTCGACCAGATCACGTGCCCGATGCTCATGGCGCTGGCCGAAAACGACCCGTTGGCGGCCGGCACCCAGCAGTTCTTCGACGCGTTGCGCTGCCCCAAGACGCTGCTGCGTTTCACGGCGCAAGAGGGCGCGGGGGACCATTGCGAATCCGCCAACCGGTCGCTGTTGAACCGCCGCGTGCTGGACTGGCTGGACGGCGTGCTGTAGGGCGGGTCGGGCCGCGCCCGCCGCGCTGCCTATAATTGCACCGATCCCCGCTTTTTAGACGGCAGTCTTGCCGTGCCTCATGTCGACCTTGCCTTTGCGCGTGCTGTCGGTGATTCCACCGATGACACAGCTGAATACCCCGTACCCGTCCACCGCCTACCTCACCGGCTTCCTGCGTTCGCGCGAGGTCACCGCGTTCCAGGAGGATCTGGCGCTTGCCCTGGTGCTGCGCCTGCTGTCGGCCAACGGCCTGCGCGCCGTGGCGCAGCGTATCGACGCGCTGCCCCTTGAAAAACACACGCAACCGGTCCAGGCCTTCGTCGCCATGCAGGCGCGCTATCTGGCCACCATCGGGCCGGTGATCGGCTTTCTGCAAGGCCGCGATCCCACGCTGGCGCACCGCATTGCCGGGCGCAACTATCTGCCCGAGGGGCCGCGATTCAGCTCGCTGGACGTCTACCTGGACGAGGACGGCGGCGATCCGCTGGGGTGGGCGTTTGGCGCGCTGGGCCTGCAGGACCGGGCCAAGCACCTGGCCACGCTGTATCTGAACGACCTGGCCGACGTGCTGCGTGACGCCATCGACCCGCGTTTTGAATTCGTGCGCTATGCCGAATCGCTGGCGGGCAGCCAGCCGACGTTCGACCCGCTGGCAGAGGCGCTGGCCGCGCCGATGAACCTGGTGGACGAAACGCTGCGCGAGCTTACGGACGCTGCACTGGCGCGCCACAAGCCGACGATGGTCCTGCTGTCGGTGCCGTTTCCGGGCGCGGTGTACGCGGCCTTTCGCATTGCGCAGGCCATCAAGGCGCAGGATCCCACCATCGTCACGGTGCTGGGCGGCGGCTTCGTCAACACCGAGCTGCGCGAACTGAAAGACCCGCGCGTGTTCGATTACTTCGATTTCGTCACGCTGGACGCCGGCGAGCGGCCCTTGCTTGCGCTGCTTGAGCATGTGCAGGGCAAGCGGTCGCGCCAGCGCCTGGTGCGCACCTTTGTGCGCGATGCCGACAGCGGCGCGGTGCGGTACGTCAACCTGGTTGAACCCGACGTCGCGTTCGCCGAGGTGGGCACGCCCACATGGGACGGCCTGCCGCTGGACCGCTACCTGTCGTTGTTGGACATGCTGAACCCGATGAACCGGCTCTGGAGCGACGGCCGCTGGAACAAGTTGACTGTCGCCCACGGCTGCTACTGGAAGAAGTGCAGCTTCTGCGACGTTGGACTGGACTATATCGGCCGTTACGAGGGCGCGTCGGCGTCCGTGCTGGCCGATCGCATCGAGGCCATCGTGGCTGAAACCGGGCAGACCGGCTTTCACTTTGTCGACGAAGCCGCGCCGCCCAAGGCGTTGAAGGCCCTGGCGGCCGAGCTGATCGAGCGCAACGCCGGCATTTCGTGGTGGGGCAACATCCGCTTCGAAAAGACCTTCAGCCCGGAACTGTGCGAACTGCTGGCCGACAGCGGCTGCATTGCGGTGTCCGGCGGACTGGAGGTGGCGTCCGACCGGTTGCTGAACCTGATGAAGAAGGGCGTGTCGATCGACCAGGTGGCGCGCGTGACGCGCGCGTTCAGCGATGCCGGCGTGCTGGTGCACGCCTACCTGATGTACGGCTTTCCCACGCAGACCGTGCAGGACACCGTCGACGCGCTGGAATATGTGCGCCAGCTATTTGAAAACGACTGCATCCAGAGCGGGTTCTTTCACCGCTTCGCCTGTACGGTGCATTCGCCCGTGGGCCTGAACCCCGACGAGTATGGCATCAAGCTCAAGCCCTTGCCCGACGTCACGTTCGCCAAGAACGACGTGGGTTTTCACGACCCCACGGGCGTGGATCACGACGCGCTGGGCAAGGGCTTGAAGAAGGCCATCTATAACTTCATGCACGGCATCGGCCTGGAAGAGGACGTGCGCAGCTGGTTCCCGTTCAAGGTGCCGCGCACGACGGTGGCGCGCAATCGCATCGCGCGCGCGCTGAGCCAGCGGGGATAACGGCCCAGGCGCGCCTCGCGTGGTTACAGCACGAAGCCGCCATCCGCCGTCAGGCTGGCGCCCGTGATGTACCCAGCGTCGGCCCCGGCCAGAAATGCCGCGAGGCCCGCGATTTCGCTCGATTTACCCATGCGCCCAAGCGGGATGCGGGGGATGAGCTGCGCCGTCCAGTCCGCCGTCAGGTCCGTCTGGATGGGACCCGGCTGGATGTTGTTGACGGTGATGCCGCGCGGCGCAAGGTCCAACGCCGCGCCGCTGACTAGCGTGGCGACGGCGGCCTTGGTCATGGCGTAGACGCTGCTGCCGGGCGAGCCGGTCCGGACGGCGGTGTTGCTGCCGATGGTGATGATCCGTCCGCCGTCGCGCATGTTGGCGGCCGACGCCTGGATGGCCAGGAACACGCCGCGCACGTTCACCGCAAGCATCTGGTCCAGTTCGTCGAGCGGGACCGCGCCGATCGGGTTGGCGCGGTAGATACCGGCGTTGACGACCGCAACGCTCAACGGCCCGAACAGCTGCACGGCGGTATTCACCGCGCATGCGATGGCTTGCGGGTCGGCGCTGTCGGCTTCAATGGCCAGCGCGCGGCCGCCGCTGGCCTCGATGGACGCGACGACCGCGTTGGCGCTGTCCGCGCGGCTGGCATAGGTGAGCGCCACGGCGTAGCCGGCTTCCGCCAGCCTCGCGGCAATGGCGGCGCCGATGCCGCGGGAGCCGCCGAATACGAGCGCGGCGGGGGATTCAAGGGGAGGGATGTTTTCCATGATGTGCACCGGGGTTAAAGGGTGCTTGCATCATCCTGCTGAACCCGTGCCGGCGCACGCCCGATTTCATGTCGCACTGTGTGCGGCGGGAATCGCCGATACATGCCGGTACGATTGCCCGCATTTTTCGCGCAAAGGCGAGCGGTTGTTAGCCGTTTGATACTGCCCGTCAGGCCGTCGGCGGTGCGTCCGGCACGGTGGACAGCACCGGCTCGGCTGCCTCGGCGCCGTGGACCGCGTTGGTCAGATCTTCGGTCATTTCGTGATCCAGCGCGCCCTGGATGAGGTCATCGGTCACGCGCAGCTCCACGCCCACCGGCGACATCTGCGCGGCCGCCGCGAAGGGCGCGACCGGGGCGGGCGCGGGCCGTTCGTTACGGCGCCAGACGAAGAACGTCACCAGTGCCAGATTCAGCAGCGCAAAGCACCAGAACAGGCCCGCTTCGCCGAACTTCGCCATCACCGGCGAGATCGCCAGCGGACTCAGCGCCGATCCCAGCGAGTTGATCAGCAGCAGTCCCTGGATCATGCGCACCAGCGCGTCGGCCGGCGCGCGGTCGGCCGCGTGGCTGACGGCGACCGGATAAATCGCGAAGACGCCGCCGCCCAGCAGGAACAGCAACGGCATCAACAGGGACGAGCCAGGCGGCAGCATCAGGATCAGCAGGCTGAGCACGGCGCAAAAGACGGCCAGCGCGATCAGCACGACTTGCCGGTCGCGCAAATCCGACCAGCGTCCGACCGGATACTGCAGCACCATGGCGCCCAGGATGACGGCGCCCATCATCTTGCCGACCTCGGCAACGTCCAGGCCGATGCGCTGCAGATACAGCGGCAATAGCGTGTAGACGGCGGCAATCGCCACGCCCGAACCAAAGCAGCCCATCACGCCCGTGGGCGTCATGCGCGCCAGATGCTGCGGCAGCAGCGGCTCGACGCGTTCCACCAGCGGCGAGACGCGCGGAATGATCACCATCGGCAGCACGGACAGCGACGCCAGCAGGCCGGCCACCATGAACGGCGCCATGTCGCCCAGCCGCGTGATCGCGCCCAGTTCCAACTGGCCCAGCATGCCCGAGCCATACAGCGCGATCATGTAGAGCGCCAGCAGACGGCCGCGCATCTTGGCATCGCCCGCCAGCAGCAGCCAGCTTTCGACCACCAGAAACACGCCGACGCTTGCCCAGCCGTTGATCAGGCGCAGCACGAACCACGCTTCACGATCGAAGATCAGGCCCTGCAGAAGCACCGTCACGGCGATCAGCGACGCAAAGCTGCTGTAGGCGCGGATATGACCGATGCGCAGGATCAGGCGGTCATTAAAGATCGCGCCCAGCGTCAAACCGATGAAATACGACGACGAAATGATGCCGACCACCGTGGCCGATTCGCCGGCGGCGTCCAACTGCAAGGTCGTAAGGGAAGAGATGAAAGCGTTGCCGATGCAGACAACGAACAAGCCAAGTAGGGGCCCGAGCACCAGGCCCAACAACTGCCGAGACATGAAATCCTCGATTTCCAGAACAGCAAAAGCATCCGGTGCGACCGGACAAACGATCAATGGGGTTTGGGGGAGTGCGTCATGGTTCGCCTGGCTTGAGGGGGGCAAATGCCATGCGCTTGGGCGCGGGCCGGGCGGCGCGGGGCACGCACGGCGGGAATCCGGCGCGGATTGTAGCGCTGATTGAGGGGAGCCCTGGCTGGACAAATTTACATCGTCTGGGGGCTTTGAGAACCAGCCGCTCTGCGACGCGCCGCCCGCCCGGCGCGGCAGCGCATTAGGTCAGCGCCATCCCGCCGTCCAGCCGCAGGTTGACGCCCGTGACAAAGCTGCTCTCGTCACTGGCCAGATACAGCGCGGCACGCGCCAGTTCGTCGGGGCGGCCCATCCTGCCCAGCGGAATGGCGGCGGCCATGGCGTCGGCTAGGCCCGCGCGCTGATCAGCGGGCAGCCCCAGCTTTTCCAGGATGGGCGTATCCACCGGACCGGGGCTGATGACGTTGACGCGGATGCGCCGCGCCTTCAGTTCCAGCGCCCAGCTGCGGGCCATGGCTTCGATGGCGGCCTTGCTTCCCGCATAGACGGCATGGCCTTCCAGCACCTTGGCGCTGGCAATCGAGCTGACCAGGATGATGGACGCGCCGTCGTTCATCACGGGCAGGGCTCGGGTCACGCCGAAGAACACGCCGCGCGTATTCGTGGAGAACTGTCGGTCGTAGTGCTCGACGGACACCTGCGCCGAGGGTTCCAGGATGGCGACGCCCGCGTTGGCCAGGTAGATGTCCAGGCCGCCGAAGCGTTGCTGCACCTCGGCGGCCACGCGGTCGTGCGTGTCCAGGTCGGCCACGTCCCCCGTGATGCCCAGCGCGGCATGGCCAATGGCGCGCACGGCCGCGTCCACCGCGTCCTGCCGGCGGCCCAGGATGACAACCTGCGCGCCGGCCTGCGCGAAGGCGAGGGCGGACGCCAGTCCGATGCCGCTGTTGCCGCCGGTGACGAGAGCGACTTTCCCCTGTAGATGGGTCATGGTTTTTCCAGAAAGATGAAGGAAAGCCCACTCTATCTATTCCAATAAGCGTTAAATAGTCGTTCTATGTACAAGCACCTATTCCTGGAGGTCATCAATGGACATGCTGCCTGACGCGTCAGCACTGGTCGCCTTCGCTACCGCTGTCGAATCCGGCTCCTTCAGCAGTGCCGGCCGGATCCTCGGCACGTCGCCTTCTGCCGTGTCCAAGGCCATCGCACGGCTGGAACGGCGTTTCGGCATCCGGCTGTTTCAGCGGTCGACGCGCGTGCTGTCGCTGACGCCCGAGGGAGCGGCCTACTACGAGCGGGTGGCGCCGCTTCTGCGTGCGCTGGACGACGCCAGCGAGGTCATGCAGCCGGCAGCCACCGCGCAAGGGCGCCTAAGGATTACGGCGCCCGGTGACCTGGGGCGCTTGCTGATGACGCCCATCGTCAACCGCTTTCTGCCTGCGCATCCGGATCTGAAGCTGGAAATGAGCCTTGCCGACCGGCATGTGGATCTGATCCGCGAGGGATTCGACCTTGCGATTCGCGCGGGCCGTGTGGCGGACTCGGAACTCAATGTGCGGCAACTGGCGCAACTGCGGCTGACGCTGGTGGCATCGCCCGCATATCTGAAGCGGTGCGGCACGCCCCGCACCATCGGGGATCTGTCCGGTCACGCGCACGTGCGTTACCTGCTGGCCGGAAGCCCTTTTCCCATCTCGTTCGTATCGGGGGAGGTCATTCGCCCGGAGGGCGTTTTCGACACCGACGACGGCACGGCCCTGCGCGCTGCCGCGTTGGGTGGCCTGGGCATCATCCAGATCCTGCGGCTGGCTGTGGCGGAAGATATTGCGGCCGGACGGCTGGCCGAAGTGCTGCCCGAGGTGCATCTGCCCCGTGTACCGGTGTCTGTGCTGCACGCCTTCGGCCGACACGCGCCCGTGCGGGCGCGGCTGTTCATCGACTTCATGGCGGAGCAATTGCAGTCGCTGGCGTAGCGTTGCCCGATCGAGCGCAGGATGTGTGGCGGAATTAAAACAGGTCCATATCGAATCGTTTGCGCCAGCGCAAATTCTGCGCGAGCGACGGGTTGACCACTGCCGTGTTAACGATATTTTTCGTAAGATAAGCGCCTATCATTCTCATTTGCATTGAACTTGAGGGCGTGGAAAGTGTCTGAGGAAAAATTGATTTCGATGGATTCGCGTGCGGCGCGAATCGCGCCTTGCGTGGCGCTGACCCTGTTGTTGCCGCTGCACGCAACGTACGCGCAGGACGCGCGGCAGGCGACTACGCTGCAGCCGGTCACCGTGACTGCCGGCGCGGTGGGCGACGCGGATCTGCCGCCGGTCTATGCCGGGGGGCAGGTCGCCGAAGGCGCGCGGCTCGGCCTCATGGGAAACCAGTCCGTCATGGACACGCCGTTCAACGTCACCAGCTATACGTCCGAACTCATCAAGAACCAGCAGGCGCGCACGCTGGCCGATGTGATGGCGAACGATCCGTCGGTGCGTTTCACGACCTCCAGCGGCCACGCCTACGAGAACTTCCGCATCCGGGGCTTCGACGTCAACCAGAACGATGTGGCCATCAACGGCCTGTACGGCCTGGCGCCCATGGGCCGCACGCCCGTGGAGTTCGTCGAGCGGGTTGAGGTGCTGAAGGGGCCCAACGCGCTGTTCAGCGGCATGGCGCCCAGCGGCGCGGTCGGCGGAACGGTCAATCTGGTCACCAAGCGCGCGACCGACACGCCCACGGCTACGTTCGGCGTGGACTGGCTGTCCGATGGGCAACTGGGCACGACCATCGACGCCGGCCGGCGTTTTGGCGCCAGCAACGAATGGGGCGCGCGCGTAAACGGTTCGTTCAGCGACGGCGCCACCACGCTGGACGGCCAATCCAGAAAGCGCGAATTCCTCTCGGCGGGCCTGGATTACCGCGGCAGCGCGCTGACGGCATCCATCGACGCGTACCACAGCCAGGAATCGTTCACGGGTGGCACACCAGCGATGTTCTGGTTTGCGAGTCCGGTGGTGCCGGTGGCGCCCGATCCCCGTATCAACCAGTTCAGCACCGCGTACGGCAGCATCCAGAGCAACGCCATCATGGGCCAGGCAGAGTACCGCTTCAACGAGCACGTCTCGGCGTTTGCGGGCGTGGGCCGGCGCGACAGCGACCAGTCCGGCCTCATCAACGGGACGCATGCCCGGCAGATCCAGCCCAACGGCGACTTCACTGGCCAGATCGTGGGCCAGCGCGCCTACACCGACGCCACCACCGCCGAGGGCGGCCTGCGCACCCGCTTCAAGACGGGCAGCGTGGGCCATGAACTCGTGCTGCAGGCGTCCTACCTGAAGCTCGAGGACGGATCGGCCACCGGTCCCGCTTCGGTATTCCGGTCCAACATCTACAACCCCGTCACGCCGGTCATGCCGGCGCTGCCGGGCAGCCCGCCCAAGACCAGCGAGAACACGCTGACCAGCCTGGCGCTGGTCGACACCATGTCGTTCCTGGACGACAAGCTTCGCGTGACTGGCGGTGTGCGCAACCAGCGCGTGAAGACCAGCAACTTCGACAAGACAGGCAAGACCACGGCGCGCTACGACGAAGACGCCGTGACGCCGGCCGTGGCTGTCGTCGTCAAGCCGTGGGGACCCGACCTCTCGTTCTACGCCAATTACGTCGAGGGCCTCAGCAAGGGCGACAGCGTCACCGACACGACCGCGACCAACTTTGGTGAAGTCTTCGCTCCATACAAAACCAAGCAGAAGGAACTGGGCGTCAAATGGAACGCCGGCACCTTTACCAACACGCTGGCGCTTTTTGAGATCGACAAGCCAATGCTCGTGACCGAAGGTTCGACGGCACGGCCCACGTATGCGGACGGCGGCGAAAAGCGCGTGCGCGGCGTGGAGTGGAATACGTTTGGCGAGATCGCTCAGGGCGTGCGCGTGCTGGGCGGTGTCACGTACACGCAGGGCACGCAGGTCAAGACCTCGTATGGCCGGTACGACGGCAATACCGCCGTCGGCGCGCCGCGCTGGCAGGTCAACACCGCGGTGGAATGGGATACGCCGTGGGTGCCCGGCCTGACGCTGACCGGACGCATCCAGGCGACGTCGCGCCAGTACGCGGATTCGGCCAACAACATCGAGATTCCCGGCTGGGGCCAGGTTGACCTAGGCGCGCGCTATGCGACGCAGATCAACGGCCGCGACGTGGTACTGCGTCTGAACGTCAACAACGTGTTCAACAAGTATTACTACGCGGGCATCTTCAGCGACACCACGCCGATTGCGACGCTGGGACCGGCCCGCAGCGTCATGGCGTCCGCTGCGATCACGTTCTGAAACGCGGCTTGCGAGGCGTCCGCCGCGCCGCCGGATCCACCGATCCTGGCGCACGGCGGGCCCAAACACCATTCATCCCGGGGCGACCATGCCAGTCCTCATTCTTGCCAGCCTGATTGCCTTGTGCGCCGGCTGCTTCTGCATTTATCGCGCTTCGCCCAACCAGCAGTGGGCAAGCGCGCCTTGGGCCGCCGCGCCCGCCCGCACGGCGGGCATCGCGCTGCTGACGTTGGGCGGCTCGGGGTGTCTTTACGGATTCACCGTGGTGACCGCAGTGTTCGTGTTCTGTACGGCGCTGATGCTGTTTTTCTGCCTGATTCCGTATCTGGCTGTACTGCGCCGGATAAACGGCGGGGGCATGCAGCGGGGAGAACGCGATGAAGCCCGCTAAGCCCGCGCCCATTCAGCGAGACTGGGTCTCAAAGAGTCTGGCCGGCGCGTTGTTGGGATTCGCAATCGCCCTGGGCGCCAGCGCGCTGCTGGCCGCGTTGACGACCTCGGTGCCGCTTGCGACCCGCTCGCAGCTTGCCATGTGGCTGGTGCCGCCCGTGTGGCTGGGCATCGCGTCCACCGTTTACTTCTTCGGCAGCGGTCTGCGCGCCTGGTGCTGGCTGGGCGGGACCTGCCTGGCGCTCTATGGCGGGCTGTACGCGGCCGGCGCGCTTTAAGCAGGAGGATCGCCATCATGCGAGCCGACTACATCCGCATCTACAAATCCGTGCACACCTGGACCGGCATCCTGACCGGCATGGCGCTTTTCATCGCGTTTTACGCGGGCGCGCTGACCTTGTTCAAGGAACCCATCGCGCGCTGGGCGTCGCCGCGGCCAGACGTGGCGATGTCGCCGCTTGATACCGCGCCCGACCTGATCACCAGGACGCTGGCGGCGCGGCCCGACGTGGCCAAGGGCTTCACCATCCATCTGCAGCCCACCGAAAACGTGCCCGCGCGCATGGCCTGGGAAGTGCGCGACCCGCAAGCCGACGATCATGACGAATCCTCCGTGCGGCATTATGTCGCGCGCCTGGACGCGGGCGGGGCCGTGCAGATCGGCGAGGCCGCGCCCAGCGGGCTGGGCAATTTCATCGACGTGCTGCATCGCGTGGTGGGTCTGCCGGCTGACAGCGATCCCAACCGCTGGTTCATGGGCATCGTCGCGTCGTTGTACGGGATCGCGCTGGTGTCCGGCGTCATCGTCCTGCTTCCTTCGCTGGTCAAGGATTTCTTCGCGCTGCGGGTGGGCAAGAACCGCAAACGCATGTGGCTGGACGCGCACAACGTGGTGGGCATTGTCTCGCTGCCGTTCCATATCGTGATGGCGCTCAGCTCTGTCGTGTTCGCCTTTCACGACGGGATCTACGACATTCAGGACCGGCTGATGTACGCCGGCAAGCTGGAATCGGTATTCCAGCGCGGGGGTGGAGCCACGCCCCACGCTGCGCCGCGCGATCCTTCGGTCATGCTGACGCCGAAGGCGTTGCTGCAGCATGCGCGCAAGGTATCGCCAACGTTCGAGCCCAGCGCGTTGCAGTACACGCAGGTGACGGCGCCTCGCGCCATCGTCCGTATCTGGGGCAAGGACCCGGCCGCGGTGTCGCCGCGCGCCCGCGGCGGTTTCGTGGCGATGGACCCGTACAGCGGCAAGGTGCTCAACACCGACTACCTGCCGGGCCGCCAGGATGCGGCAAACCTGTGGGTCAGCAGCTTTTTTGCCTTGCACATGGCGTCCTTCGGCGGCGCGGCGGTGCAGTGGCTGTACTTCGTGCTGGGGCTGGCGGGCGCGTGGCTGTTCTACAGCGGCAACCTGCTCTGGATCGAATCGCGCCGCAAGCGCGCGGATCGGCGGACCGGCGCGGTGCCGGTGCAGCGGCTCGATACTCGGTTGATGGCGTCCGCGACGGTAGGCGTGTGCCTGGGCAGCGTGTGCGGCATGTCGCTCATGATGGTCGCCGCCAAAGGTCTGCACGGTCATGTCGCCGACTTGAACGCGTGGATCAAGGGGCTGTACTACGCGGCGTTTTTCGCGGCCATCGCCTGGTCGTTCCTGCGTGGCGGGGCAAGGGCGGCGGTGCATCTGCTGTGGCTGGCGGCCGCGTTCACATTGGCGATTCCCCTGACCTCGCTGTTGGGCGCGGTGGCGCCGTCAACCGGCTTGTGGGCGCACACGTCGGCCGCAACGCTGGGTGTGGATGCGACGGCGCTGGCCATGGCGTTGGGGTTCGCGTGGATGGCGGTCGTCACGCACCGGCGGTTGGGGCGCGGCGAGGCGGACAGCGCGTGGGCGCTGCGGCGCCTGCGTTCCGGGGCTGATCCCGCGGCTGAACCCCAGGGCTGAAACCCAGGGCCTGGCTGCCCAGGGTTTTCTGTCCGCCGCTGACCGCCAGCCGTCAGAACCGATATCGCACGTCCAACGTCCCCGAGTTCTGACGGTTGCCTTGACCAAACTGGCCGCCGTACACCACGCCGACGGTGGTGCGCTTGCTGACCTCGATTCCCACGCCCAGCTCGATCACCGCCGCGTCGCGGGCGATGGGCGCGCCGGTGGCCGTGAACGATTCGCTGCCCTGCACGAAGGACAGCGTGCTGGCCGGGTCCAGGTCGCCAAACGCATGGCGCCAGCCGAGCGTTCCGTGTACGTGGCCGAGAGCACCGGCGCTCTCGAACGTGGTCAGCGCATGCAGGCCCAGCGTCGTGGTGGTGACCTTGTTGCTACTGCTTTCGCCGCGCAGCGCCGCATCACCGCCCGATTCCGAGAAGCCACGCGTGCGCAGGTCGCTGTAGTTGGCGGCGACGAAGGGTTCCAGCGTCACGCGGTCATTCAACGGCACGGCATAGCCGACCTCCGTGAAAACCTGGCCCGTGCTTGCGCCGTAGCTGGCTTTCAGCGTCTGGTCCAATCCCGCGCCGGCCGTGCTGCGTTGGGTGCTGACATCGTGCCAGGTGTACGCCGCGCCCAGGCTCAGGTTGAGCTTGCCCGCGCCGGCCTCGAACGCCTTGCCGCCGTAGACGGTGACGCTGTAGCTGTCGGCTTCCGAACTGGAAGCGCGGTCGGCGAGGCGGCTGCGGCTGTCGGTGTAGCCCAGCGCGCCGCCCAGACGCCAGCCGCCGCCGATGGCGTGATCGCCGCCGATGGTGACACCGGCATCCGACTGCGTGGTCTTTGCGGCGTTGCCGTTGCCGTCCAGCGTGGTCCAGTTTCCGAACACCTGCGTCCACAACGGCTGTGCGGCCGAGCGGGGCAGGGCGGACGCGTCGCCCAGGCCAAGCTGCGCGGTCGGCGTGCCGGGCATCCAGCCGGCGTTCAGGTTGGCGCGCAAGCGCGTCAGCGGCGCCTGCGTGAAGGTGGCGGCTGTGTACTGCAGGCCGGACATCGTGCTGGCGTGCGCTTCACCGGACAGGGCATTGAAGGCGGACTCGGGAGCGCCATTCGGCAGGTTCAGCACATGCCGGAAGAGCGCGCTGTTGGCGGGCAGGCTTTGCAGCGCCCGCGCCACGGCGCGTTGATTGCCCGAGACGGCCGCGTCGGCGAACTCGATGGGACGCGTGCCGCCGTCGCCGCCGCCATTGCCTCCGCCGTTGCCGTTATCGACGGGCACTTGCTTGAGGTCCACGACCAGATTGACCTGGTTGGCGCCGTACGACAGCGAGGGCGTCAGGAAGGCGAGGTTGCTGGAGACGGCGTCGAATTGGCCGCGGACCCCGCTGTCCGCATTCAGGATGGCGTACGTGGTGGACGGCGCATAGTTGCCGTTCTGCGCAAGCTGCACCACCGTGCCCGCCAACGTTGCGGTGCCGGCAGCGCGCACGCTGCTGCTGAGGCCACTGGCATCCGTGGCGACACGGTAGGCCGCGCCCGGCTTGAAGTTCAGGTCGCCGGTCAAGGCCATCTGACCATAAGGCGCCGCGGCATTGCCCGGCGCCAGCGTGGCGCCCGAGCCGACGGTGACGGCATTCAGCGTGCCCGTCCCGGTCAGCGTCGTGCCCGCCGCGGCTTGCACGCGGCCGCCCAGCTTGCCGTCGACCTGCAGCGTGCCCGCCGACAACTGCGTCGTGCCGGTGTAGGCGCTGCTGTCGCCTGAGAGCGCCAGGGTGCCCGCACCCAGTTTGCTGGTCGCGCCCGCGCCCGACAGCGCGCCTGCGTAACTGAGATCGTCCGCGCGGTTGAAGACCAGGCCGGCGTTGTTGACGATATTGCCCGCGATAGAGCCGGCGGTGCCGCCATCGCCAATCTGCAGCGTGCCCGCGTCGATGGTGGTGACGCCGCTGAGCGCGTTCTGGCCGGTCAGCACCAGCGTGCCCGTACCGGACTGGCGCAATGCACCCGCCCCGACGATGTCGCCGCCGAAGACCACGCGGTCGCTGCGCTTGAAGGCCAGCGTGCCGCCGCTTTCGATCTGGGCAATGCCGGCAATGCTGCCCGAGACCGCGCCATCGCCCACCTGCAAGGTGCCGGCCCGTACGGCCGTGCCCCCGCCATAGGTGTTGTTGCCGGTCAGCACCAAGGTGCCCGCGCCAAGCTTGGACAGCGTGCCGTTGCCGGGAAGGTCTTGATCGATCGTGAAGGTGTTGCCCGCATCGGCAATATCAAACCCGCCGCCGGCGCCGTCCAGGCTGATGACCCGGTCGGTGTTGTGGAAGGTCGTGCCGGTCACCTGCAGCGTGCCGCCCCGGAACTCCAGCGGGACAAGCGGCGCACCGAGGCTGGCGTCATTGGACACGGACAACGTGCCCGCGCTCAGGCGGGTGGCCTGGGTGTAGACGTTGGCGCCGTTGAGCACCAGCGTGCCATATCCCGTCTTGTTGATGCCCGCGCCGGTCAGCACGTTGTCGATGGTGGCCGTCCAGGCCATGGAGGGCAGGCTGCCGTCGCCCACGCGCACTTCGCCCAGCGCGCCCGTCATGGCGCCGGCCACTTCCAGCTGGTCGCCGATCAGGTGATACCCGTCGCCGGCGAACTGGATGCCCTTCGCCGTAATCGCGCCCGCCGTCGCGTCCACCGTGACCGTGCCCGCATCACCGCCGAAAATGGCGAAGGCATCGGCTGGCTGGCGCGAAGCGGTCAGGCTACCGTTGGCGTCGGTCCAGTTTGCGTTGGTGCGCGACCAGACCCCGGAACCGCCGCCCAGCCGGGAGGGGCTGGCCAAGCCGTTGGCGTTCCAGAGATTGAGTTCCAGGCTGGCGGTATTGATCAGGTTGATCTGCTTGCTGGTGGTCAGGGTCTGGATCGTCTGACCCGCCGCGCCAGGCAGTATTCCGCCGTTCGTCGTGGACAGGGTTCCCGTGTAGTCGAACAGCCGGTACAGGCCCAGGCCAAAGCCGCCGCCATCCAGGGCATTCAGTTGCACGCCGTGGAGATTCAGGTTGCCGACGACAGTCACGCTGCGCCCAACGCCGCGCGAGGAGCCGATTCCCGGCGCCCCGAAGGTGAAGTCGGCCTGGCTGCCCTGATTCATGGTCAGGTTGCCATTGATGGTAAATATGCCGCCGGGTTCGCCGGGGGCGAGGCTGCCGCCGGCCGCGACGCCGACATTGCCGTTGACGACGCCGGCACCGCCCAGCGAGGCGCCGCTGTCCACGCTGATGTTGCTGCTGACACTGGCTGCCGAGTGAGAGGTGTCGCCGCCGATGCGCAGCGCGCCGGCCGTCACCAGTGTGGAGCCGGTGTAGGTATTGGCGCCGTTGAGCGCCAGGGTGCCGGCGGTCGACTTGACGATGCCTCCCGTGCCATCTATGACGCCCGCGTAGGCGCCGCTACCGACGCCCAGCATGTTGGCGCCGATCGCAACCCTGCCGCCGTTGCCTCCCAGGGATCCAATCGTCGGAGGCGAGGAGGCGGACACGTCGAATGTGCCGCCCGTATTGACGGTGACCGCCGAGTTGGCCGCCAGTCTGCCGGTTGTCCCAAGCGCCAGGACACCGCCGTTTACGGTCAGGCCGCCCGCGAACGTATTCGAGCCGTTCAGGGTCTGCTGTTCGGAACCCGTCTTGATCACCGCGCCGGGTCCCCAGATGACACCGGAATAGCTGGCGGGCGAGGCGCCATTCAGCGTCAGCGGATTCGCACCCAACTGGACGCTGCCGCCGGTTCCTTGCAACGCGCCCAACGTTTGGCTGCCGGCAGCGCTCAGGTCCAGCATGGCGCCGGATTGCACGGACACCAGGCTTGCCGGGAGGCTGCCCGTCGCACCGAGTGCGAGGGTGCCCGCTGTGACATTGGTGGCGCCCGCATAGGTATGGGCGCCGGTCAGGGTTACCGTGCCAGCGCCTTGTTTGGACAGGGAGCCAGTACCCGAAATGTTGCCCGCGTAAGTGCCGTTGTTAGCCTGCGAGAACCTCAACAGGCCATTGGCGGTGATGTTGCCTTGCAGGCTGTTGGTGGTGCCCACGAGCGTCTGAGAAATCCCGACGGAGGTGCCGCCCAAATAGTTGTTGCTTCCGCTCAGGGTGACCGTGCTGGACCCGGACAGCGTCAGTGCGCCCGCACCGGACACGACGCCAGTCAGTGTTAGCAGGTTGCCGCTCTGCAAGGTCAGACCTTGCGCGCCGAGCACGAAGTTATTGGCCAGTGTCAAGTCGGCGGTCGTGCCAATGGCCCCGCCATTCGCGCTGACCGTGCCCGTGCCCAGCACGGCGTTGTTGGCAATGTGGACCGCGCCGCCGTTCAATTCGACGTTTCCGCCATTGGCCAGAGGACCGTCCGTCAGATACCAGGAGCCGCTGTTGACGCGCAAATTCTGGAAGTTGATGTAGGCGCCGCCGGAAATGCCGGTGACTGCACCGCCCGTGCCGCTGCCCGTGCCCGCCGACGGCATCACGTTCTGCAGCACCAGCGTATTGCCTCCACCCGCGCCGCCATCGACTTCTCCGGGTGGTGCAAAGCGCAGATCCGGGTCGGAGGCCGCGGTCAGGTCCAGAGTGGCGGCGCCGGCGCCGCGTGTCACCGAAGAACCGGATACTGCGGTGAAAGTATTGTTTCCGCCCAGGCCTAGCGATACGCCGCCCACGATGGTTCCGGCATTGACGAAGCTATGGCCTGTTCCAGGAGAGCGGGACTGTTCGAAACCTATGCGGCCGGTGATTGCGCCAGTGTTCACGAAGCGCACTTGACCGCCACCGGTCGCGGCAACAACGGGAATGTCCGGCGACGCGACCGAGACCCCTATGAGGGGCGCGCTTGCGATGCTGCCTTCATTGGTCAGGGCGCTGACTCCGCCCACCCCGTTCTGGACGGACAGCGCCATACCTTGCAGGCTTGGCAGGACGCCTCCCGGCCCCGTGCTTCCGCCGAGCCGGCCCGTTGCCGAATTGACGAAAGAAATGGACTGGGTGGTCGCATTGCCGATCTGCAAGCCGCCTGCAACAGCGACGATGGGATTGCTGAGCAGGGCGGGGTCAATGGTGCCGCTATTGGTAACCGTCGCATTGCTGCCGGTGAGAGACATCGACCAACCGCCGGAGCCTGTTGGGCGAGACACGCCGGCGCCCGATGCCACCTGGACGATGAGATTGTCGTCGGGGCTGGAAAAGTTGGGAAAAATCGGGTTGGGCTCGCCGGAGCATGTCACGTCCACACCCGTCTGTACGCACGCGGCTTGAACTGCCGAGCTCAGCACCGACAGGCCGATCGTCAGCGCGAGGCAGAGCGCCTTGGGAGGCGAGACACGGGACAGGGCGCCCGACGAGGAAGAGCGGCCTGCCCGAGACTGCGAGGCGAATTCCGACGCCGCTTGCCATACCCGCAACTTGCGGTTCCATACGAGCCGGTAGATGTGATTCAAGACAAGTCCTCCTCGATGCGCCTGATACGGCGGGCCGTCGGGCAGGCGGCCGGCGCGCTGGCAGCTTCACGCCAACGCGCACATGCGCGGATTCGCGAAACCTGTGTGAATTAGTTTCGGAATAGTAACCGCGAGTGAGTAAAAGTACTTGGTCTTGCGTGGTAAGGAGGCAAAAAAGGGCGCCTTGCGCGCCCCTTTCTCAATTCACCACGTAATTCTTCGCCTCGGCCTCGCCCGCCCACTTGCGCAGCGCGCCAATGAACTCCGGGCATACGTTGCCGTCGACGCTGGTGTCGGTAATGACGCTGTCCTGCATCCGCATCAGCACCTTGCATTCATAGATGCGCGTTCGGTTGGCGTAGTGGCCGGTGCTGCTGTTCTGGAACACCGGCGTGGCCGCCGTGGTGTTGGTGGCGGGGATCATGCCCACGACCTGCTGGCTGGTGCTGTCCACCACCCACTCGGTGTAGGGGGCGGACTGGTAGTCCGACCATTCCAGTTCCATCGTGTTGCCGACCGCCCGGATCTTGGACGGCTCGCCCAGCGCCGCGATTGCGTCGTTGATGGAGCGGCCCTCCATGTTCTTGGCCACGTTCACGCTGGGCGAAAACGACAGGCCCGATTTGAAGACCTGGCTGAGCGAGGGCATCGTGGAGCTGCCGCCCGTGGGCATCGGCGCGCATCCGGTCAGTCCCAGCGTGACGAGCAGGCCGGTCAACAGAAGGAACTTTCCGCGGTTTTGGTTGGAATGCTGTGTCGGCTTCATGGTGTGTTGTCCAGGCTCCCGGGTGGCAGGTCCCTCGACAGGCGAGGACACGGCGCGGATTGTTTCTGTTCGTGACGGGGCTGCCGGTGATTGGCGCCCGTGGCGGCAAAATGCGCGGCCAAGACTAGGACGGCCGGCGCCAGAAAGTGCGACATTTTTACCGAAAAAAGGGGCCGGAGTTCGCAAGCCGACCTGTGAAATTTGTTACCTAATATGCCGACAGAGTGGCTTCATAGAGGGACGGAACCCTGGAACCCTGGGCTAACATCGTTCCCGCCCAATCCACTGGACTTCACGACGATCATGCCCGCTCGCTTTCAATTCCTGATCCGCGCCGCATTTGCCGCCTTGGCCCTGGTGGCGGGGCTGGCCTTTCCCTCGGCGCACGCCGCCGAAAAGCTCTACGGCGGCATCGCCACCGACGGCAAGCACTCCCGGATCTTCTGGGTGTTGCCCGAAACCGATGGCAAGGCCGCCGAAGCCGCTGCGCTGGCCGAGTGTCGCAAGGCCGGCGGCAACGGGTGCAAGGTGTTGAGCTGGTTCTCCGACAGCTGCATCGTGTACGCGCGCAACTCCGTTCAGAATCTGTACCCGGGCAACAGCGTGTCGCCCGAAATGGCAGCCAAGAAGGCGATCCGGCGCTGCACGGCCGCCAGCCCCGACGGCAAATGCCAACTGACCACCATGCCGGTATGCGTGGGCCCGGGTTACAGCGCCGCCGACATGCAGGCCCCCGTGAAGGCCACGCCCGCCGATTTGGAGCGCCTGTCTTCCAAGCTGGACCAGCGGGGATACTGGGGCGCCATTGCCGAAGGCGAAGACGGCGGACTCGTCTATGCAGACGGCTACCCCAACGAGAACGATGCGCTGTCCCAGCTGCTGAGTTGGGAAGATTGCAAGGGCTGCCGCAAGGTGCTGACCTACACCGATAGCTGCGTGGGCATGGCTTGGCCCAAGGGCGCCGAGGGGCGCGGCACCCGCTTCACTGTGCTCAATCCCGATCCGAAGACGGCTCGAGATGAATCGCGCGCCACCTGCACCGCCAAGACCGGCAGCCCGGCCTGCGTGGCGATGGTGCGTTGCTCCGGCCGCCCGTACGTTGACGGCTACGCCGGCGAGGATGAAAAGCCGAGCTGATCTGCCGGCGGGCGTGAACTAGAGAACGGGCCGATGGGCCCGTTTTTGTTTTTGCTCCCATTATTTTCACATTGCGTATCGGTATTTGTTGGGGTTGCCAGGCGCACCTATTCTGTTTTTACACAACACGGAACGGTGCAGCACATGACCACAATCGAACGTACCCGGCTGGATATCCGGCCGCTTTCCGTCTTCACGGGCGCGGAGATCCACGGTGTGGACCTGACGCAGCCGCTGACGGCGCATGAAGTCGAACAGATCAAGGCCGCGCTGCTGCGGTGGAAGGTCGTGTTCTTTCGGGACCAGCACATCGACCATGCGCAGCACCTGGCGTTTGCCTCGCGGTTCGGACGTCCGACGTCCGCGCACCCGTATGACGCAAATCCGCCGGAGGGCTTTCCGCAGATCCGGACCATCTCGTCCAAGTCAATCACCGGGCGCCGCGGCGAGCGCTGGCACACCGATGTGACGGGCGTGGTCAATCCGCCGGCCGGGTCGATCCTGCGTGCGGGACATCAGGTTCCGGCTTATGGCGGCGACACGATTTTCACGAACCTCGTGGCGGCCTATGAACATCTGTCTCCGGCGGTGCGCGCACTGGCCGACGGCCTGTGGGCGCGGCATCAGTTCGGTGGCTACAACGGCGACTTCGATAATCAGACGGTCTATGCGCAGCGCGTTCAAGCCAGCCCGCTGGTGTCTGAGCATCCCGTGGTGCGTGTGATTCCTGAAACGGGCGAGCGCGCCTTGTTCGTGAACCCGGGATTCACCCGCCGCATCAAGGACGTCACCGAAGAGGAAAGCCGCCATCTGCTGAACCTGTTTTTCGACGAGATCACGCGGCCCGAATACACGGCGCGTTTCCGCTGGGAGCCGGGCAGCATCGCGTTCTGGGACAACCGCGCGACCGCGCATCAGGGGCCGGGAGATTTCGCTTACCTGGACGCGGAACGGGTGCTCTATCGCATCACGCTGGAAGGCGAGGTGCCCGTGGGCATCGATGGGCGGCATTCGACCGCTGTGCTGGGCAAGCCGTTTGGCGCGTTCGGCGTCGAGCGCGGCGCGCAGGCGGGAGCAACGGCATGAGCATCAAACGCAAATCGGCCGTGCGCGCGGGCTTGGGGTTGGTTGCCGGAGTTGTGCTGGGTGCAGGACTGTTGAGCAACTTCGCGGGCTCGGCGCCACTGCCGGGCGAGGACGTCAACCGCTATCCGAACCGCCCGGTAAAGATAATCGTGCCCGTGTCGGCGGGCGGCAGCGCGGACAAGCTGGCGCGCACCGTGGCGCAGAAGCTGGGCGAGAAATGGCAGCAGAGCGTCGTCGTCGAGAACCAACCGGGCGCCAGCAGCGCCATCGGCAACGCGGCCGTGGCGCATGCAAAGGGCGACGGCTACACATTGCTGCTTGGCGGCGATGCGTTGTCGCTGAATGCGTTGCAGCCCGGCAAGCTGCCTTATGATCCGGTGCGCGATCTGCAGGGGGTGACAAAGGCGGTCGTCAACCCGCAGTTGCTCGTCGTGCGGCCCGGGCTCGGCGTCAAGACCTTCCAGGAGTTCGTGGCGCTGGTCAAACGACGGCCCGGCGAAATCTCGCTAGCGTTGCCCGGCGGCACCGGCAGCCTGCAGCATCTGGCCGTCGAACTGCTCAACGAGCGGATCGGCGCCAAGACCAACCAGATCCCGTATCCCGGTGGCGGTCCTGCAACGCTGGACGTGCTGGGCGGTCATGTGGACGCGATGCTGATCACGCTGGCCGCGGCGACCGAGAACGTGCGTAATGGGAAGCTGGTGGCGTTGGCCGTCACCACGCCGTACCGCTCGAAGGCCTTGCCGGATGTGCCGACGATCCAGGAGTCCGGCCTGCCGGACTACGTGGTGGAGAGCTGGCAGGGTTTTGCGGTGCCGGCGTCGACGCCACGGGCCATCGTGGACCGCATCAACCGCGACGTCGTGGCCGTGCTGCGCGAACCCGATACCGCGACGCTGCTGGAGAACCTGGGGTTCACCATTGCAGCCACGACGCCGGAAGCGGTGGACCAGACAGTGCGCGAGGACATCGCAACCTATCGCAAGGTCATCGCGACGGCGGACGTGAAGCTCAAATAGCGCCTGCGACGCGCCGCATATCCATATCTGAAAGCATTCATTGTCTTGCCGCCGTGCGGCATTCAGCATGGAGATTCTTCTACTGCTGATGACTTCCGATATGGCCATTCACAAGACACCGGGCGCGGCCCGGACTGCATTCACCCTGGCGCTGGCGCTTGCCGCCGGCGCCGCGCACGCCGATGCGACGCTCGACAAGATCAAGGAGCGCGGCACGGTCACGATCGGCGTGCTGGCCAACGGTGGCGTATTCGGATCGGTGGATCCGGCAACCCAGCAACTGGTGGGCTGGAATCCGGAGCTGGCGCGGCAGCTCGCCAAGGGCCTCGGCGTCACGGCCGAGCTGGTGCAGGTTCAGACCGCCACGCGCACCCAATTCCTGATCTCCGGCAAGGTCGATCTGCTGATCGCCTCGATGGAACTGAACCCCGAGCGCGCCGAGATCCTGGGATATGCGCCCACGCCTTTCTTCAGGGTGGGAGGCGCCGCCGCTACATTGAAGACCAGCGGCATCGCCAAGTGGGAAGACCTGCGCGGCAAGCCCGTGTGCGTATCGCAAGGCAGCAGCTTCGCCCGTCCGCTTGCGGCCGACTACGGCGCCGTGATCAAGGGCTACAAGAGTTCTTCGGATTCGCTGCTGGCGCTACGGGGCGCCCAATGCGTGGCGGCGGTGCATGATTCGACGCTGATCCGCCCGCTGCTGCGCAGCAACCCGGAGTGGGCGGAGTATCACGCACCCATCGCGACCGAGGTGCTGCCTGCCAACTCCGTCGTATGGACACGCAAGGGCGAGACGGACACGATCGCCGCCGTCGACGAGGTGATCCAGGACTGGCATCGCACCGGCTGGCTGATCGGCACGGAGAAGCGCCTGGGCATCGAGCCGCCGCAGCCGCTGCTGCAGGAACTCAATGCCAAGTTCAAGCAGGGCAGCTGAGCGCCGCGACGCATCGACGCAGCAAAGGGAGGCGGGCGCATGATCGAAACGGTATTGCAGGCGTGGGTGAGCTTTTTCCGGCCGCTGGGCCTGAACTACACCTTCGTGCTGGAGCCGGCGGAGCGGTCCGCCTTCGCGCACGGTCTGCTGGTGACGCTGCAGCTCTGCGCGTGGACCATACCCGTCAGCCTCCTGTCCGGCGTGCTGATCGCCGCGGGGTTGACGAGCCGCCGCGCATGGTTGGCCCGGCCCCTGCAGGCCTTCGTGGAAGTCACCCGCAATACGCCCACGCTGGTGCAGTTGTACTGCGCCTTTCTGGTGCTGAACATGCTCATCACGCAGAAGCTGGGCGGGGCAAGCCCGATTTCGCCCTTCGCTTGGGTTGTGGTCGTGGTGGCCCTGCACAAAGGCGTGTTCCATGCGGAAGCGCTGCGCGCGGGCATCGAGGCCGTGCCGGCGGTCACGCTGGAGGCCGCGCGCTCGCTTGCATTCTCCAGCCGCCAGATATTGACGCAGGTGCAATTGCCGCTTGCGCTGCGCTTTGCGCTGCCCGCGCTGGTCAACAACCTGGTCGATCTGGTGAAGATGACGGCGATCGCCTCGGCGATTGCCGTGGGAGATGTGACCTATGAGTCCATCATGATCTGGTCGTACCGCGACAACGTGCTTGAGCTGCTTTTGCTGATCCTGCTGTACTTCGGCCTTTTGACATGGCTGGTGGGGGCGGGCGGGCGCTGGCTGGAAAATCGTTTGAGGATGCCCGGCTATGGCCAATGAGCTCGCGTGGAAGAAGCCGCAGCGTGAGGCGTGCCCGGGCGTTCTGATGGCGCCGCTGCGCGATCCCTGGTTAGTGCTGCTGCTGGCGCTGGCCGTGCTGGGCGTGACCTGGACGGCGACCGCCACCACGCCGGCGGCGGTGAAGCTGCTTTGGCATTGGGCGCCGGCCTTGCTGCGGGGCCTGGGAATGAACATCCAGCTCAGCGTTCTGGCGATGGCCCTGGGCACGGTGCTCGGGCTGTTCGTGGGTGCGTTGTCGTTGTCGCCGTCATCGTTGCTGCGGCGGCTCGCGCGCGGCTACGTCCTGGCCTTTCGCAATGCGCCGATTCTGGTGCTGGTGTACTTCACGACGTATGTCTTTCCGTTCGAGCTAAGCCTTGCTTCCTGGCGCGTGCCGTTTCCCGACTGGATCAAGGTCGTCATCGGATTGGGGTTGCCGGCCAGCGCCATCGTGGCGGAGATATTCCGCGGGGCCATTCAGTCGATCCCCAGCGCGCAGTGGGAAGCCGCGCAATCGCTTGCGTTCAGGCGCGGGCAGATATTCCGGATGATCGTGCTGCCGCAATGCGTGCGGCGCATGCTGCCGTCGTGGATGAACCTGTATGCCAGCATCACCATGAGCACATCGCTGGCCTCGCTGGTCGGCGTCCACGACCTAGTCGACACCGCCACCATCGCCAGCAATACGGTGAATCGCACCGATTTCACGATTCTGATCTATTTCACGCTGCTGGCGCTTTTCTTCGCCTATTGCTATCCCATCGCGCGTTGGACGCGCCACCTGGAGCGTCGCCATGCGCATCATTGAAACCGCCGCGAAGCCGGCTTCGCGGGCGCCGCTCGTGAGCCTGCGCGACGTCCATCTCGCCTTTGGCGACGCCGAAGTCCTGAAAGGAATCGACGTCGATGTCGGGCGCGGCGAGGCGGTATCCATCATCGGCCCGTCCGGGTCGGGAAAATCGACCATTCTTCGCTGCATCACCGGCCTGTTGCGGCCACAGCGCGGCGCCATCGACGTGGACGGCGTCCGTGTGGATGCCCTGACGACCGAGGCGCAGTTCATCGGATTGCGCAAGCGGGTGGGTTTCGTGTTTCAGCAATACAACCTGTTCCCGCACCTGAGCGTGCTGGAGAACCTGGTGATCTCTCCAATCAAGGTGGCCGGGCAGCCCCGCGGCCAGGCCGTGGCGCAAGCGCGCGAGCTGTTGGCAAAGGTGCGCATGGACCATAAGGAGAGCGCCTATCCGGGAGAACTGTCAGGTGGGCAGCAGCAGCGGGTGGCGATTGCACGGGCGCTGGCGCTGCGGCCGGAACTGATTCTGTTCGACGAGGTGACGTCTGCGCTGGACCCGGAGATGGTGGGCGAGGTGTTGACGGTAATCAGTGATCTGGTCGACGACGGGCTGACCTGCGTGCTGGTGACGCACGAGATGCGATTCGCCGAGGAGGTCAGCGATACCGTGTACTTCACCGAGGCTGGGCGCATCGTCGAGTCGGGGCCGCCGTCGCGGATTTTCGGATCGCCGGACAGCGATCGCACGCGGGCCTTTCTACGACGCTCGGCGGGGGCCGTGGCGCGCGTCAGCCAACCCGACCCGATTACCGAGTACCTGCGATTTGATCCCCTGCGTCTGGCAGTGTGAACTTCTGGAGTCGAGCATGAATCACCTCATTTCCCTGGTCGAAGGCCAGGCCCGGCTGCAACGGCCCAAGCGCATGGCGGTGCGCGCATGAGCCGCCGTCACGCGCACGTGGAGACTCGGCTCGTGCACGCCGGCTCGCCAGCATTGAAGGGCAGTTCGGGCCCGGTAAACGTGCCGGTGGTTCGCACCAGCACGGTCCGGTTCGCGGACACTGCCGCGCAGGCCGCATTGCAGCGGCGGCGCGCGGCGGGCGAGCGCGTCGCCACATATGGGCGGCATGGCATGGACACGCATCAGGCGCTGGAAGCGGCCGTGGAATCGCTGGAAGGCGGCTATCGCACGGTGCTGGCGCCGTCCGGCCTGTCGGCCATCGTTCTGGTCCTGCTGGCCACGCTGGCGCCAGGCGACCACGCGCTGGTGTCGGACAGCGTCTACTCGCCGGTACGCAAGGTCGACAAGTCCCTGCTGCAGCGCTATGGCATCGAGGTCGAGTACTTCTCGGCCACGCATGACGACCTTGAATCGCGCATCCGTCCCAATACCCGCCTGCTTTATCTGGAATCTCCCGGCTCGCTGCTTTACGAAGTGCTGGACCTTCCGGCGCTTGCGGCGCAAGCGCGCCGTCATGACGTGCTGGTCGCGGTGGACAACACCTGGAGCGGGGGCTTATATTGCCAGCCGCTGGCGCTGGGCGCGCACATCTCCATTCAGGCCGCGACCAAGTATCTGGCGGGTCATTCCGACGTCATGATGGGCGTGGTAACGGTTGATAGCGCCGACCTGGCCGCGCGTATCGGCGCGGCTTACGATGCGCTGGGCCTGTCCGTCGGCGCCGACGATGCGTACCTGACGCTGCGCGGAATCCGCACGCTGGACGTGCGGCTCGCGCGCCACCAGCAGAATGCTCTGCGCGTGGCCGAGCATCTGGCCGGTCATCCGGACGTGGCCCGGGTCTACTATCCCGCGCTACCGCAAGACCCGGGCCATGCGCTGTGGCGGCGAGACTTCAGCGGCGCAAGCGGGCTGGTGTCATTCGCCTTCGCGCATCCGGATCCAGCAACCGCCGCGCGCTTCATCGATTCGCTTTCCTATTTTTCCATCGGCGCTTCCTGGGGCGGATACGAGAGCCTGGCGCTCGAGGCCGTGCCCGAACGGCTTGCCGAACACAGCTACGGGCGGGAAGGGGATGCGGGCGGATCGGTGGTGCGGCTGCATGTGGGCCTCGAGAGTCCGCTGGACCTGATCGATGATCTTGAACACGCCTTTGCCGCCACGCGCGACCCCTTGCGCCGCAGTGCCTGAGCATATGCAAATGAGGTGCGCGCTTTAAGGCTTATGGCTATGTAGAAGCAATTACAACCTCTTTGTCCGGTTGTACCTCCGGGTACTATCATTTGCCCTGTTCCATCGCTGGCGGCAGGGCATGTCTTCTATTCTTTCCATCGAATCGGTACAACTTCCCTTTCTGTCGCATCGGCAGGAGGCGGTCCGCGAGTTCTACCAGCGGGTTATCGGACTGCAGGAGGTGGCGGGCGCCGACGATGATCGCCTGCGTTTCGCCCTTGGTGACGCGACGTTGTCGTTGTCGCCGGTTGAGGCTGTCACGCGCGCCATCAAACCCGACTACCTGGCCATCAAGGCCAGCGCTTACGACGACATCCTCTCGCGGCTCCGCCTGGCGGGCCATCATCCCGTCTGCTCGCTGCCCGATGTGCTGCCGCGCGTCATGTACGTGAAGGATCCGTCGGGCAATCAATTGGCCATCCTGGACTGAGGCGCGCAGCATGAACTTCCAGCAATTGCGATCGGTGCGCGAGGCCGTGCGCTGCGACTTCAACCTGACCGACGTTTCCGAAAGCCTGCACACTTCACAGCCCGGCGTAAGCCGTCAGATCCGCGAACTGGAAGAAGAAGTCGGGGTCGACATCTTCGTGCGGTCGGGCAAGCGGCTGATTGGTCTGACGCCGCCCGGCGAGCTGATCCTGCCGCTGGTCGAGCAGATCCTGCAATGCGCGGACAACATCCGCCACGCAGGCGCGGAATACGCGGACAGCCGGACGGGCGTGCTGTCGATTGCCGCCACGCATTCTCAGGCGCGCTATGCCTTGCCACCCGTCATCAAGGAATTCCGTCAACGCTACCCGGAAGTGGTCTTGCATCTGCACCAGGGATCGCCCAAGCAGGTGTCGGAGATGCTGCTTGAAGGCGAGGCCGACATCGGGGTGGCGACCGAGGCCGTGGCCGATTATCCGGGCCTGGTGAACCTGCCGTGCTACCGGTGGAGCCACAGCGTCATCGTTCCGCGCGGCCATCCGCTGGAGCGCCAGCACGACGGTGTCACGCTGTCGCAGCTATCGCGTTATCCCATCATTACGTACGGGCGCGGCTACACGGGGCGGGCGCACATCGACGAGGCCTTCGCGCGGGCCGGCATCACCCCCGACATCGTCATGACTGCGATGGACGCCGACGTGATCAAGACGTACGTCGAGCTTGAGCTGGGTGTGGGCATCGTGGCAGCAGTGGCTTGGGACGCCGAACGTGACAGCCGGCTGCGCGCCATCGACGCGCGGCATCTGTTCGAGATCAACCTCACGCGCCTGGCGATCCGCCGGGGCGCCTGGCTGCGCGGGTACGCCTTTCATTTCATCGAGATGTTCGTGCCCACGTTGACGCGCGAGGTCGTGGAGCGCGAGCTCAAGGGCGAGGGCTGATGCGCGGGCGAGCAGCGCGCGCTGCATATCCATAGACAGATTTTTACGTTGTCCGGTGCGGGTCCCGCACTTTAGGCTGGGCCACTCATCCTTCACCGATGCTGGATCAGACCATGGACAACTCATCGCATGCCGCAGTTGCGGCGCAAAGCAGTCAGCCCGAACGCACGCAGGCCGATCCCAAACACGCTGAACGCGCACACGCCGTGCGCGGCTTCATCGCCGAGGCCAGGCGGCTGATCCCAAACCCGGTTGACGCCACGCCGGCGCAACTGGAGGAAGTCGCCCAGAGGCTGCAGGCGTTTGGTCTGCGGCGCGAGCTCTTCGACCCGGAAACGTTTGCCGTGGTGCCGGGTCGCCCGACGTCGATCTACCGGCTGGCTGAAGACATCGACGGCGGCTACGCGCTTTACCTGTCGCTGGGCAACCCTGGCAAGGCGCAGCCCCCCCACGACCACACCACCTGGGCCATCATCGCGGGCGTCAGGGGCAACGAGCGCAATGAGGTCTTTGCGCGTTCGGAGAGCGCGGATCCTCAGCGCGATACGCTCAGCCACGTGCGGCGGGTGGACGTGGGCCCGGGCAGCTCGATCGCGCTTGGGCCCGCCGACGTCCACACGATCGAGCTGATCGGCAACGAGCCGGGCGCGCACCTGCATTTCTATGGCCTGGCGCTGGACCGCCTGCACGGCCGTGTGGTGTTCGAGAGCACCACGGGCGGCGCCTACCGCACGTTCTCACCGCCGGCCGCGATCTACCATGCCCGGCTGTCCGCGCAGGCCTTGCAGGATGCCTTGCGGGAACGGCAGGAGATCGCCGTGCTGGACGTGCGCGAGTCCGGCCGCTACGCCCGCCGTCATCTGCTGCATGCGGCATCGGCGCCCCTGTGGCGCCTGGAACTGTTGGCAGACCGGCTGGTGCCGCGCCGTGACACGCGCATTGTCCTGGTCGACGACGACGAGACCCTGGCGCACCAGGCAGCGGCCAAGTTGACACGGCTGGGCTGGTCGGACATTTCCGTGCTGGCGGGCGGCACGGACGGTTGGGAGCAGGAGGGCCGCGAGGTGTTCTCGGGCACCAACGTGCTCAGCAAGGCGTTCGGTGAGGCGATCGAGCACGAGAAGCACACGCCGTGGATCGACGTGGACGACCTGCATGCGCGGGTGGCGCGGGGCGACGATATCGTCGTGGTGGACAGCCGCACGCCCGAGGAATTCCATAACTTCACGCTGCCGTTTTCACACAGCCTGCCGGGTGCGGAACTGGTCTACCGTATTCGCGAGCTCGCGCCCGACCCCGGCACCTTCGTGGTGGTGAACTGTGCCGGGCGCACGCGCAGCATCGTGGGCGCGCAGACGTTGATCGATGCCGGCATTCCCAACCGTGTCGCGTCCCTGCGCAACGGCACGATGGAATGGCTGCTGTCGGGGCGGGAACTTGCGCATGGCCGCCACGCCGCGCTGCCGGAGCCCGGCCCGCAGGCTCTGACCGCCGCGCGCGAGCAGGCGCGCGACGTGGCGCGGCGTGCCGGCATCCGTCACATCGACGCGGCGACGCTTCAGGAATTCGAGACGGAGCAGGGGACTCGGACGCTTTACAAGTTCGACGTCCGTACGCGCGAGGAGTATGAGGCGGGGCACCTTGAGGGCTGGCGCTGGGCGCCGGGCGGCCAGCTTGTGCAGGCCACCGACGAATACCTGGCGACCCGGGGCGCGCGGGTGGTGCTTGCGGACTGGGATGGCGTGCGTGCGCTGACTACCGGGGCGTGGCTGGCACAACTGGGTGCCGTGGAGGTCTATCTGTATGAGCCGCCCGCGTTGGCACCGCAGCAGCGCGGCGCGGAGCCGGTACGCGTGCTGCACCACCGCCCGCCGGCCGCGGGTCTGCGCGTCGTGGCGCTCCTTGCCGCGCTGGATGCCGGGCAGGCCGTCGTGTTCGATGTGGAGTCGCGGCTCGCATATGAGCGCGGGCACGTGCCGGGCGCGCGATTCGCCGCGCCGGATCGGCTGGCCGAGTTTCTACCGGCGGATGATTCGCGCGCCATCGTACTGACGTCTTCGGATGGCGTGGTGGCCAGCGTGGTGGCGGCCGAACTCGCGCATCAGACCGGGCGGCCGGTGCAGTACCTGCTGGCGGGAACCCGCGGGTGGAAGGAACAGGGATTGGCGCTGGCTACGGGCGCCGACGGCGTGCTGACCGGGGACGACGATCAGGCCATCAGTCCCTATCTTTACGACGATCTGTCGGCGCGAGACCAGGGGTTCCGTGATTACCTGGATTGGGAACTTGGGCTGGTTGCGCAACTGGAGCGCGACGGCACGGCCGGCATCAGGTTGATCCCGCAGGCATAACGCGAACCGCCCGCCAGGCGAAAAAAAAGGAAGGCAACTGCCTTCCTTTTTCAATTCGCGCTTGCGGGATCAGCCCTTGATGAACGCCAGCAGGTCCGCGTTGATCACGTCCGCATGCGTCGTCAGCATGCCGTGCGGGAAGCCCGGGTACACCTTCAGCGTGCCATTCTTGAGCAGCTTGACCGACAGGCGCGACGCGTCGTCGATCGGCACGATCTGGTCGTCGTCGCCATGCAGGACCAGCGTCGGAACGCTGATGGCCTTCAGGTCTTCGGTCTGGTCGGTTTCGGAGAAGGCCTTGATGCCTTCGTAGTGCGCCTTGGCGCCGCCGATCATGCCCTGGCGCCACCAGTTGTTGATCACGCCCTGCGAGACCTTGGCGCCGTCGCGGTTGAAGCCGTAGAACGGGCCCGAGGCGACGTCCAGGAAGAACTGCGCGCGGTTGTCGGCCAGCGCCTTGCGGAAGCCGTCGAACACTTCGATGGGCGTGCCGCCCGGATTGGACTCGGTCTTGACCATCAGCGGCGGGACGGCGCTGACCAGCACGGCCTTGGCGACGCGGCCCTGCGGCTCGCCATGGCGGGCGACGTAGCGGGCGACTTCGCCGCCGCCTGTCGAGTGGCCGATGTGCACGGCGTTGCGCAGGTCCAGATGTTGAACCACGGCGGCGGCGTCCGCGGCGTAATGGTCCATGTCGTGGCCGTCGCTGACCTGGGTCGAGCGGCCGTGGCCGCGCCGGTCGTGTGCAATCACGCGATAGCCCTGGGCGAGGAAGAACAGCATCTGTGCATCCCAGTCATCGCTGGACAGCGGCCAGCCATGGTGGAACATGATGGGCTGGGCCGTCTTGGGGCCCCAGTCCTTGAAGAAGATTTCAACGCCGTCGGGGGTGGTGATCGTGCTCATGTCGGATTCTCCGGGGGTTAGTTGGACCGCAGAGATAGACTAGGGCCTTATGCGCCGCCGGGACATCCTACGCTGGGCTTGGCGCGTCATACAAAGGTATATGCAGGGTTTCGTGGCGGATGTGTCCAATACGCCACCACCTGCGATCACGCGGACTGGGCGCCTTGCAGCGCGTGGGCCACGCATCGCGCCATGGCTTCGCCGTCCACCGGCTTGTCCAGGTACGCACAGGCGCCCAGGGCCAGCAGCCGCTGCCGCGCCGCCTCGGTGGGGAAGGCCGTCATGAAGATCAGGGGAAAGCGTCGCCCGGCCGCGATCAGCTCGGCCTGGAGCTGATCGCCCGTCATGGGCGACATCTGCACATCGGTGATCATGCAGTCCGGGTCGCTGCCGCGCGCGTCGTTCAGGAACTCGGGTCCCGAGCCGTAGGGCCGGACCTCGTAACCGAGGGAGCGAAGCAGACTGCACAGCGCGATCCTGACTCCATCGTCGTCGTCGACCACCGCGATAGTGGGAGTGTGGTTCATGTAAGAAAATCCTTCGGGCCTGTCGGATCACGATACGCATCCGATGCCCGGCAGGTTCCTTTATGAACCTTTGCGACGGCCTCGAAAATCATACGGAGGTTTGTCCCATCAACGGGTCAGGGCGCGGAAATGCCCAGCGCCTCGGCGTGGCGGACCAGATCGGCAAGCGATCGGACCCCCATCTTGCGCATGACGTGGCCTCGGTGAATCTTGACGGTGATCTCGCTCAGGCCGATCAGGCCCGCCACCTGTTTGTTCATCAGGCCCGACACCACGTGCGCCATGACCTCGCGTTCGCGCGGGGTGAGGGTCTCGTAGCGGGCGCGCAGGCCATCCATGGCCGCATCGCGGGAACGGCGCTGGGTGTCGCGTTCGATGGCGGCCGAAACCGCATCCAGCATGTCCTGTTCGCGAAAAGGCTTGGACAGGAAGTCGACCGCGCCGGCTTTCATGGCGCGCACGGTCATGGGGATGTCGCCGTGGCCGGTGATGAACACGATCGGCAGGTCGATGCCTTGGCGGATGAGCTGGTCCTGGAAGTCCAGTCCGCTGATGCCCGGCAGGCGCACGTCCAGCACGATGCAGCCGGGCGCGTCGGGGATCTGGGTCTGCAGCAGTTCGGCGGGCGACGCGCACAGGGTGGTGCGCAGGCCGATCGAGCGGAACAGGCTGTCGAGCGACGCGCGCACGCTGGCTTCGTCGTCGACGACGATCACCTGCGATTGCGCAGCGGCGGGCGATGCGCCGGGGGCGGTACGGTTGTTCATGCGGAAAGATTCCCCTGCGTGGTGGCGAGCGTCAGCGTGAAGGCCGCGCCCGCGCCTGGCGTGTTATCGACGGTAAGGCTGCCGCCATGGGCCTGCGCCGAGGTGCGGCAGATCGGCAGGCCCATGCCCATGCCTTGCGGTTTGGTAGTGAAGAAAGGGTCGAACAGGCGTTCCAGGTCGTCAGGTGCGATGCCCGGACCGGTATCGCCCACGGTGACGGCGACCAGACCGTCGTCGTCGTGGCGCCGCGCGCTGACTGACAACTGGCGTGCCTGAGACTGGCCGGACATGGCCTGGCTGGCGTTGACCATCAGGTTGACCAGCACCTGCTGAAGCTGGATCCGGTCGCCCATGATGAGCGGCAGGCCCGGCTCGATGTCCACCTGCAGCGCGACGCGCTCGCGCGTGAGCTCGTGCGCCACCAGGCGCGTGGCTTCCTCGATGACAGCGCCGATATCCAGCGCTGCCTGCTGCACCGGCGCCTTGCTGAGGAACGCGCGAATGCGCTTGACGATCTCGCTGGCGCGCCGGCCTTCGGAAATGATGCGTTCCATCGCCAGCTCGACCTCATGCAGATCGGGCTGGGGACGGCGCAGCCAGCGCATGCCCGCGTCGCCGCTGGTGACGACGGCCATCAGGGGCTGATTGACTTCGTGCGCAATGGATGCGGTCAGCTCGCCCAGCGTGGCGACACGCGCCGCGTGCGCCAGTTCCGTCTGCGCCAGCAGCAGCGCGTCCTGCGCCTGCCTGCGTTCAGTGATGTCCACCACGAAGACCAGCACGGAGCCGTCCAGGTCATCGGCGGGCGGGAAGGTGATCGTGAACAGCACCGGCACGCGCGAGCCGTCCGCGTGCACGACTTCGGTCTCGCCCTCGTGGAAGGCGTCGCCCTGGGCGAATGCCGTCAGGGATCGCGCGAACATGCGGTCGTCCTCGCACAGGATGTCGTCCACGGAGTAGGGTTCGGGCGCCGCGCCCGGCCGGCCCACCATGGCCAGAAACGCGGGATTCATGTCATCGACCGCGGTCAGCTTGCGGACCTGGCCGATGAATTCGGGATGCTGGGCAAGGTGGGCGGTGAGCGCGGGACCGTCCATCAACCCCAGGGCGGTCAACTCGGTGCGCACGGCGCGCCAGTCTTCCTGGATGACACCGATGCGGCTGGCGTCGAACATGCGGCGGTAGCGTCGTTCGCTGCTGACCAGCGCGGTGTAGGCGGCCTTGCGATCGGTGACATCGCGGTGCGTTTCCATGACCCCGGTGACGCGGCCATGATGATCCCGCTGCAGCACCCAGCGGCTTTCCAGCACCAGCGTGGCGCCGGCCTGGGTCTTTTGTTCCAGCGTGCCGTCCCAGCTGCCGGTCGTCAGGAGCTCGGCCTCGATGGCCTCGCGCCGGTCCGGGTAGCGGGTCTGCAGCAGATCATCGGCAACGCGTCCCAGCGCCATGCTGGCGGGCCAGCCGTAGGCGTCCTCGGCGGTGCGGTTCCAGAAGTTGATCACGCCCTGATGGTCGCGCACGAAGATCATGTCGTGCGACAGATTGAGCAGGCGCGCTTGCGCCGCGAGCCTGCGGGTGGCGCTCTGGTTTTGTAGCGCGAGCAGCGCGGTGATGCCGATGGCTGCCAGGCTGACCAGCGCCCGGACCGTGGGCGAGCCCACATGATTCAGACCGTGGGAATTCAGATAGGCCGCGATGGTGAGCACGATGCCGCCGGTGCCCGCCACGATGATGTCCAGGCGCCGGAACGTGCGTGCCGCAAGCAGCACCACCACGACATACAGCACGGCCACCGCGCCGTCGAAGTCGGTGAACGTATCGACCACCGCAATGATCAGCGCCAGCAGCAGGGCGGCCGCGCGAAACAGGAACTGCATGCGATGCGGGCCCGCGGTCTCCGGGGCGCCGGGACGCGACTGCTGCGGCGGCTGGCCAGGTGCGCGGCCGAGTGTCGACGTGAGCAAGATCCACCTCTGGGTAAGGGCGCGCAAGCCGGGCAGAAATCCGGGGGCACGCAATGAGACCCGCACATTATCAGCGATCTTTGGAAGAAGACACGCGTATTTCCTGGGTAAACCTTGGTATGACCCGAGAAAACGATCAGCCGATTTTGCTGGCGGATCGCCGTGGCTATTCTGGTTTCCATCGGGAATCAACGCCCGAATCGTGAAGCCAACCCGGAGAAATTCCATGAACGATCTTTCGCTTCAAACCCGCATCACCGCTCCCCTGCGCACGCCCACCGACCTGGGCGCCGAGGCCAGGGTCGACATCGCCGCGGCCCTCACGGGTCTGCTGGCCGACATGTTCGCGCTGTACCTGAAGACCAAGAACTTTCACTGGCATATGTCGGGTCCGCATTTTCGCGACTACCACCTGATGCTGGACGAGCAGGGCGACGAAATCTATGCCACGACCGATGTCATCGCCGAGCGCGCCCGCAAGGTGGGCGGCACGACGCTGCGTTCGATCGGCCACATCCAGCGCCTGCAGCGTCTCTTGGACAACGACGCCGACTACGTGACGCCCGAAGACATGCTGGCCGAACTGGCCGACGACAACCGCCGCCTGACGGGCTTCCTGCGCGCCACCCACGCTGTGTGCGAGGAACACAATGACGTCGCCTCGACCAGCCTGATCGAAAACTGGATCGACGAGGCCGAGCGCCGCACCTGGTTCCTGTACGAATCGACCCGCGCCGCACGCTGAGCCGAACCCGGTCAATTGCTGTCCTGACCCTAGCGCCGCGCGCGGCGCGTCCAGGAGACGTTTCATGTCATACGACTATCCCGCGGCCGTCCTGCCTGCCGGCACGACCGCTCCGTCCTTCGCCTTGCCCGCCACGCCGGACCAGACGGTCGCGCTGGAAGAATTGCGCGGCCGGCCGCTGATCCTGGCGTTCTATCCCGCGGACTGGAGTCCTGTCTGTGGCGACCAGATGGCGCTTTACAACCAGATCCTTCCTGAGTTCCACAAGGCCGGCGCGCAGTTGGTCGGTATTTCGGTGGACGGGGTCTGGTGTCACGCCGCGTTCGCCGCGGACCGCAAGCTGCATTTCCCCCTGCTGGCGGACTTCGAGCCCAAGGGCGAGGTCGCCCGGCGCTACGGCGTGTACCGCGAACAGGAGGGCATCGCCGATCGGGCGCTGTTCGTCATAGACGCCGACGGCGTCATCCGGTGGAGCTATGTGTCGCCGCTGGGCATCAACCCGGGCGCCGACGGCATCCTGGACGCGCTCGACAAGCTGGCCCCCGCCTTGCAAGGAGTGCAATCATGAGCCGCCTTTTCATTCCCGTGAATGCACAGGACCACGCCGCAGGGCCGGACACCGCGCCCGTGACGCTGGTGGAGTATGGCGATTACGAGTGTCCGTATTGCGGCGAGGCCTATCCCGTGCTGAAGGCGGTGCAGCAGGCGCTGGGCGACCGGTTGCGCTTCGTGTTCCGCAACTTCCCCATTTCGGAACTGCATCCGGATGCGGTCGCGGCGGCGGAGTTTGCCGAGGCCGCCGCGCAGGCAGGCAAGTTCTGGCAGGCGCACGACATGCTCTACGAGCGCCAGAACGCGTTGAAGGAGAGCGATCTGTTCGCCTACGGCGAGGAAATAGGCCTGTCGCCGCAAGTGCTGCAGCGTGCGTTCGGCGGGGCGTTCGATTCCAAGATCGAAGTGGACTTCAGCGGCGGCGTGCGCAGCGGCGTGAACGGCACGCCCACGCTCTTCATCAACGGCCTTCGGTATGACGGTCCGCGGGACGCGGACAGCCTCATCGATGCACTGACGCAAGCGGCGCGCGGCGCGGCGGTGCATGCGTGAACGGGTAGCGGCAGGCATCGTCCGGCCGCTACCCGTTCACGCCATGGGCTTAAGTCTGGCGATTTGCTGCCGTTACATTTCTCGAAGGAAACCCGGCCGGGGGTGCAGGCTTGCCCGCGGCCTCCAAGAGGAAGAGACGCCATGACATCCGTTGCCTCCATCGGCCCCGTGACCACGATCGGTCTGGCGCCGCCCGCCACCGGCGTGACCCGCGCCGGCGACAAGGCCGACAATGCGGCCGTGCCCGCATCCACGACGGTCACGCTCGGCCAGGGCACGTCCCCCGCGCTGACCTACACGTCGCAGCCTGCGGCAGCGGGCGTGGTCTGGGAGCGCCAGGCGGCGGACAAGGTGTCCTCCGTCATCGCCGACACGCTTTCCGCCCGCACGCTTGCCGGGCGTCTCGAAGGCGTGGCCGCGGCGCTGCTGGACAGGTTCCAGACCGACGGCGGTAATTATTCGCAGTCTGCAAGGATGTCGCCGGGCGCCGGGCAGATCGACGCCCTGGGCACGGTGCAGGCAGGATCGGCCGCGCAGGCCGAGGATGCCTACACGCTGCGCATCACGACGGCCAGCGGCGTGAAAGTCCAGGTCAGCCTGACCAACTCCGCGGATGGCATTGGGGTGCAGATCGACGTGGCCGAGGGCGAGCTGTCCGAGACCGAGCGCAAGGCCATCGCCGGTCTGTCCAAGGCGTTCCAGGACACGGTGGACGGCCTGGCATCGGTGCCGCCGCGCATGGCGTGGTCCAGCCTGGCCAAGTTCGATTCCGCGGTGCTGTCGTCGGTGTCGCTGCAAGCCACGACCACGACGGATGGCGTCGTCTCGCAGTCCATCGACTTTTCCGCGGACAGCAAGCAGCGGTCGCTGACCATCAAGAACGCCGACGGCGTGGTGAAGGTCGACGTCGACGTGAGCAAGGCCGCGCTCTTTGGCAACGCGCAGCAGCGCGCCGCGGCCGTCAGCGATTATCTGCAGCAGTTCGATGCCGCGCGCAGCCGGGGCCGAGGCGATGAGGCCTTGATGTCCGTGTTCAAGGACGCATTCGCTGAACTGCACCAAAGCTATGAAGCGGGCGCCGCCCCGTCCAGCCAGTCCCCGCGCATCGTGGCGGCCGGCTACACGTACCGCAGCCTGCTGTCGGGCGTGGCCGACTTCTCGGCCTCGATCTCGCAGACCATGGACGCGAGCAATCCGTACAAGACCAGCGAAGTCGACCAGTTCACCTATCAGGTCTCGCAGAACAGCAACGTCAGCGGCCGGCCGTTATTCGACCTGGCCGTCAAGCAGGAGCAGCGCGCCAATCTGACCGCCAGCTTCCATACCGCATTCACGCCGCAGCAGAAGCTGGAGCTGTCCAACGACAAGGACTCGCAGAACTACAAGTTCTTCCAGATCAAGGACGAGGTCACCAGTCAGACCGGTATCCGGTACGAACTGGGCGGGCTGGCGGAAGCGACCTTCACGCATACGCGGAATCTGTCGACGCGGGTGCAGGCGTACGTGAAGGGCGAGCTGATCGAAGACACCTTGACCCCTGTGATCGAAACCCGGACGCGCGACCTGTTGTCGCTGGTGCGCGCCGCGGAGCGGGAGCCTTCGGAGAGCGAACGCCTGCAGCGCCGTGACCCGGCGGCCGCAGATGCGATGCTGCTGAGCAAGCACCTGGCCCTGTCCCGCGCGGTGGCGCGAGAGCGGCAGGACTGAGCGGTGAATCGGGCAAGGCCGGCTGTCTTGCCCGATGCATGACCTGACAATCACCTGAATCGGTAATCAGAATATAAAAACAATGTCGTTCCCGGCTGGGAAGCGACCCGATATCGTCCGGATTCCAAGGGCTCGTCAGCAGCCCATTTCAGGAGAATCCGATGTCCCTACGCACTCTGCTGGCCGGCGCCTTTGCCGCAGCGGCAACCCTGGCCGCGGCGCCAGCCGTTGCGCAGCACGCCAAGTATCTGGTCTCGACGGACTGGCTGGAAAAGAACCTCAATGACCCGAAGGTGCGGGTGGTGGAGGTCAGCGTCAATCCGGGCCTGTACGAACGCGGCCACATCCCGGGCGCGGCCAACGCCAGTTGGCACACCGACCTGGTCGACACCGTCAACCGCGACATCGCGCCGCCGCCGCAGTTCCAGGCGCTGCTGGCCCGCTCCGGCATCAACGCGGACACCACGACGATTCTGTACGGCGACAACAACAATTGGTTCGCCGCATGGGGCGCCTGGATATTCGACATCTATGGCGTCGACAACGTCAAGATCCTGGATGGCGGCCGCAAGAAGTGGGAGTCCGAAGGGCGGCCCCTGTCAAACAGCGTGAAGGTCCACGCGGCCGGCACGGTCAAGGTCAAGGAGGCGAACCCCGCGTTGCGCGCGCGTCTGCAGGACGTGCTGGCCGTCGCACGCAAGGAGAAGGACGGCGTGCTCGTCGACATCCGGTCGGCGGACGAATACAACGGCAAGATCTTCGCGCCCAATGGCGTGCCGGAGCTGGCCGTGCGCGCGGGCCACGTGCCGGGCGCGGTGAACGTCACCTGGAGCAAGCTGGTGGCGGAGGACGGCACGTTCAAGTCCGCGGACGAGCTCAAGGCGATCTATCAGGCGGCGGGCGTGGATGGCACCAAGCCCATCATCACGTATTGCCGAATCGGCGAGCGCTCCAGCCATTCGTGGTTTGCGCTGAGCAAGCTGCTGGGCTACGACGTGCGCAACTATGACGGGTCCTGGACGGAATACGGCAACAGCGTCGGCTCGCCCATCAGCAATCCGGCGGGCACCGTGTGGGGCAAGACCTGAGTGAACGCCTTGCGCTTTGTATCGGCCGCCGCGGTGATGGCGGCCATTTTTCTGGCGGCATGGTTCGTGTCGTCGCAGCCCGAGGGCGGACGCAGCCTGTCGCTTTCGCTCTTGCTGGGCGCGGCGTTCGGTGTCGTGCTGCAGCGGTCGCGCTTTTGCTTCTACTGCATCGCGCGGGACTTCATCGAACGCCGCGAGACCGCGGGCCTGTACGCGGTGCTGATCGCGCTAGGCACCGGCGTGCTGGGCTACGCGGCCGTGTTCGGCGCCTTCCTGCCCATCCCGTCGGCGGATCGCCTGCCGCCCGGCGCGCACATCGGGCCGGTCAGCCTGGCGCTGGTGGCGGGCGCGTTCGTCTTCGGCATCGGCATGCGGATCTCGGGGTCGTGCATCAGCGCGCATTTCTACCGGCTGGGCGAGGGTGCGCTCGCGTCGCCCTTTGCCTTGCTCGGCGCGGCGTTGGGATTTGTGCTGGGCTTCGCGTCGTGGAATGCGCTGTATCTGTCGCTGATCCAGGGTGCGCCCGTGGTCTGGCTGCCTCGGCACCTGGGCTACGGGGGGAGTGTGCTGGTTCAGTGCGGCGCGCTGGTGGCGCTGGCATGGGCATTGAGCCGCGCGGGGCGGCGCGCGTCGTCGCCCGCGACATCCGCCCCGCAATTGGCCGTACCGCTTTGGCGCGCCGTGCTTCAGGACCGCTGGCCGCCGGCGGTGGGCGGTCTTCTGATCGGCTTCATCGGCGTTATCGCCTACTTGCGCATCGCGCCGCTGGGCGTCACGGCGGAACTGGGGAGCCTTGCCCGCACGGCCGCGGCGGCGTCGGGGTGGCTGCCGGACAGGCTTGAAGGGCTGGACACCTTTGCGGGCTGCGCCACCGTGGTCAAACGCGCGTTGCTGTCCAACAACGGCGTCTTCGTGATGGCATTGGTGGCGGGTGCGTGGGCAGCGGCATTGGCGGCGGGCGCTTTCCGGCCTCGCTTGCCATCCATGAAGGACATCGCCCGCAACTTCGCGGGCGGCGTGCTGATGGGCTGGGGCGGCATGACGGCGCTGGGCTGCACCGTCGGGACGCTGTTGTCCGGCGTGATGGCCGGCGCGGCGTCGGGATGGGTGTTCGGCGCCGCCTGCCTGGCCGGCATCTGGGCGGGGCTGCGGGTGGCAAGATCGCCCGCAGCTGCGCCGGTGCTTACTTGAACAGCGCGGCGTTCTCTTCCAGCACCGCGTCGGCGCATTGCGCGTCCAGGTTGCCGCCCGGTGCGCCGGCCACGCCGATGGCGCCGATCACGCTGTTGCCGGCCTTGACGGGCACGCCGCCGCCCAGCAGCAGGAAGCCCGGAATGTCGGTCAGGTTGGCCGCGCCGGGGTTCTTCTGCGCGTTTTCCATCATGGTCAGCGTGGGAGTCTTGGCCGAGACCGCGGTGAAGGCCTTGGCGCGGCTGGCTTCGATGGTGTGCGGGCCGGCGTTGTCGGCGCGCGCAAAGGCCTTGAGCAGACCGGCGCGGTCCACGACCGACGCGCTGACGTTGTAGCCCTTGGCCTGGCAGGCAGCGACGGTGGCCGTCGCGAGCTTTTGCGCATCGGCCATCGACAGGTTGTTCTCGCTCAACACGGCAGCGTTGGCGGCGCCGGCGAAAGCCAGCGTGGAGAGCAGGGCGGCAAGCGACAGTTTCTTCATGGTCTGCATCCTTTTCGGGGGTGTTGCGGTAGGAGCAGACAGTGTGGCCAAAAGGCCGCGGGCGCGGTATACGCCCGACTACGCGCGCGCCTCCGTAGCGTTACGGAGGCGACGCTTCAATCGAGCAGGGTCGCGTACTGGCGGATGAGTTGCGCCAGCGACTCGGCTTCCAGCTTTGCAAAGACGTTGGCGCGGTAGGTCTCGACCGTGCGCGGCGACAGGTCGAACTCGCGCGCGATCTCCTTGTTGCTCATGCCGCGCACGATGCGCTCCAGCACCTCGTGCTCGCGACCCGACAGGCGCGCCAGGCGGTCCGCCGCCGCCTGTGTGACGGCAAGGCGCTCGCGGCTGGCGATGTGCGTGCGCACGGCCGCCTGGACGGCATCGAGAAAGACGTCGTCGTCGACCGGCTTTTGCAGGAACTCCATGGCGCCGCCTTTGAAGGCACGGCGGCACAGGTCTACGTTGGCGTGGCCGGTCAGCATGACCACGGGCAGGTCGGACCGTTCGGCCAGCTGGGCCAGCACGTCCAGTCCGCTGATGCCCGGCATGCGGATATCCAGCACCACGCAACCGATCACCGGTTGCGCCAGCGCGGCAAGAAACGCCATCGGGTCCGCAAAGCCCGCGCTGCGCAGGCCGACGCTGCGCAGCAGCAGCCCAAGCCCGTCGCGGACCGCGTCGTCGTCGTCCACCAGGTAGACCAGCGGGGAATGATCGTTGGGATTCATGCGGCGGCTCCGGCCTGCGGCAGGCTGACGGTAAAGCATGCGCCAGCGGGGCTGAGGTTGCGCGCGGCAATGCGGCCATCCATCGAACCAGCGAGCGTATCGCACAGCGCCAAGCCCAGGCCCATGCCCTGGTCGCGGGTGGTGAAGAACGGGGCGAACAGGCGCGGCATTGCGTCCGCCGCAATGCCCGGGCCGGTGTCGCTGACGCTGAACTGGTAGCTGCCGTCGGCCGCGCGGCCTTCCAGTGCAATCTGGCGCGCACCCGAAGCGCCGTCCAGCGCGTCAGCCGCGTTCTGCACGAGGTTGTGCAGGATCTGTTCGAGGGCCACGCGATCGCCCAGGGGCCGCGCGCCGGGGCTGGCGTTGGTCCAGGTCAGGCGGATGCCCTGTCTGGCAAGCTCGGGCTCGCGCAAAAAGCGAAGCGACGCCACCAGCGCGTCGGGGTCGATGGCTTCGCGCCGCGCGGGCGAACTGGGCTGCACCAGCGCTCGCATGCGGCTGATGATGTCGGCCGCACGCTTGGCTTGCTCGGCGCTGGCAAGCAGCGCGTGGCGCACGACTGGACGCTCGTCCTCGTCATCCAACAGGCGTGCGGCGGCGCGGGTTTGCGCCAGGATGGCGGTCAGCGGCTGGTTGAGTTCGTGCGCGATGCCTGCAGCCATTTCGCCCAGTGTGCTCAGGCGCGCCATGGCCGCCAGACGCACCTGTTCCTGTTGCCGGCGAGCTTCCGCGCGCGAGCGTTGCCAGGCGGCGGCGCCAGCCATCAGCAGGCCGCTCGCCGCGGCCCAGGCCAGCCAGGCGGTCCATGGCCAGAATCCGGGGGTGAGCGTGCGGGTGCTGCGCATCTGAAACGGCTGGCTGGCCGCGCCCAGCGGCTTTTGCAGCGCCAGGGTCCAGCCGGGCAACGCGTCGTGGGGCTGTTTGTCGAGCAAAGGCAGCGGATTGCGGTCCACGGCCAGGGTCAGGTTGCCCAGGCCCGGCGGAAAGTCGGCGGCCGGCACGAGCTGGCGCGCGTCGATCAGCAGGCTCCACCCGGAAGGCGACACCAACCAGTAGCGCGCGTCGTCCACGGCGATGGTCACGGGGCGACCCAGTTGCCGCGCGCGCTCCACCGCTTGGGACAGGCCAGCGGGTTCGGGCAGGCTGCCCGCCCAGACGCCGCCGGGCAGGTGGCCCAAGCCCAGCAACTGCGGCATCGCGGGCTGCAGGCTGGGAAAGAGGCGTTCGGGGGCGGGGGGATGCGACAACGCGGCCAACGTGGCCAGGACGGCTTCATGCTGCACCGTCTTCTGGCTCAGCATGCGCTGGGCGATGCTGGTGCTCTGGAAGAAGCGCTCGTACTGGTCCACGTATTCCTGCCGCGCGATCCAGATTGCGCCCAGACAGAAAAGCACCAGCCAGCAGATGAAAGCGCGCGTGCGCGAGAGGGGATTCACGCCGGCAATTATGCCTTGCGGGTAACGCGCGCCGGAATCCGTAGGGCTACGGAGGGTCAGGCGGCCAGCTTGTGTGGCCCGGCGCCGTCCGCTGGCTGCGAGTTGGCGGACACCGCCATCTGATACAACGCGGCCACCAGGTCCGACTGCGTCACCAGACCTTGCAGATGGCGTGCCTCGTCCAGCACCGGCACACAATGCAGGCTGTCCGACATCGGACGCGCCAGCTCGATCACGGGCAATCCGGGCGTGGCAAACGGCACTTCGCTGCGCATGCAATCGGCCACCAGCAGGTCCGGCGCGGATTCGGCATCCGTGGCAACCGGCGTCAGGCGGCTCTTCCTGGCCAGCACGTCGCCCTGGGCGATCATGCCGGCGTAGCGGCCCGCCGAATCCAGCACGGGCAGGGCCTGGACACGGTGCTTGTCGAACAGGCGGACCGCATAGTCCAGCGGATCCTTTTCCATTACCGTCACCACGTCGCGCGACATGATGTCGGCGCAGCGCACCTCGCCAAAGCGGCGCACGCTGGCGCGCAGCTCGGCAGCCAGCACGATCTCTTCCAGGTCTTCCTTGCTGATGTCCAGCAGCTCACCGCGCTGGGTCAGCGCCTCATCCAGGTCGGTGCGCGAAAAGCCCAGCCGCGCGCTGGGGACCAGATCGCGCGTGTTGTGGCCGGCGGCCGGCTCCGCATGGCGGCGGGGGTAGTTGCGTTTCAGCGCGCCGTTGAAGACCACGGCGATGCACAGCAGGATGACGGAGTTCAACGCCACGGGCCACAGCGCAAAGGCATAACCCAGCTTGGCGACGGCAGGACCGCCCAGCACGGCGGTCAGCGCCACGGCGCCGCTGGGCGGGTGCAGGCAGCGCAGGGAGAACATCGCGCCAATCGCAAGCGCCACGGCGACGGCCGCGGCGATGCCGGGAACAGGAATGAATTGGGCGCAGAAGACGCCGATCAGCGCAGACACCAGGTTGCCGGCCATCAGCGACCAGGGCTGGGCGAGCGGGCTGGCCGGCGCGGCAAACAGCAGCACGGCCGATGCGCCCATTGGGGCGATGAACCACGGATTGTCCGCGCCCAGCGCGTGGCGTCCCACCCACTCGGTGCAGAACAGACCGAGCAGGGCGCCTACCGCACCGTAAAGTTTTTCGCGTCCATTGACGCCCACGGGCGCTGGCGCGAACGACCCCAGCCAGCGCTTGATTGACACACCCAAGACAGTCTCTCCTCGCGACGCATTGATATGTCGCGGGGCGACAATTTATCACGAGGCTTATTTCCTGGCGGCATGAGCTTATGCCGCGCAGACCAAATCTTGGATGAAAAGCCGGTGGGTCAGTCCTTGCCGGGCTCGGCGCCCATGCGCGTCAACAGCCGCGTCAATAGCGGGCGCATGGCGTGCAGTTCTTCGAGGTGCGAAGCGGACAGGTCTTCCAGCATGCGTTCGGCCTTGGCTGTCAGCACGACCTCGACGCGGCGTCCGTCTTCGGGGTCGGCTTCGCGGCTGACGAGATCCAATCGCGCCAGTCGACCCACCAGTTCGGCGGCGGTGTGCGGCCGGATCAGCAGGCGTTCGGCGATTTCGCCGACATAGAGTCCGCGCCGTCCGGGCGCGTTTTTGCGCGTGCCCTTGATGGCAAGTAGCGCCTGATGCTGCTGCGGCATCAGGTCCAGGCCCGCGGCTGCGCTTTCGCTGAACGCCGCGAATTTTCGCAGCGCATAGCGGAAATCCGCGAGCAGTTCGTAGTCGGCGGGGGACAGGCGAGTGGGAGTCGTGGAGGCGTTCACCGGGCGATTCTAATATATGTCGTGCTACGATATATATGACTTTTCGCAAACTTCGCGCGAATTCTTCCAAACCACTCCCTGACCATGCCCCCCATTTCCTCTTCCGCCAAGCCCGGACTGCGGCTTGGCGACTTCACTACCGACCGTCGCGTCGTCCTCTTGATGGGCCTCGCCATACCGGTCGGACTGGCTAGCGTGGCTGCCGCCTGGCTTCTGCTCCGCCTCATCGCACTGTGCACCAATCTGGCCTATCACGGCCTGTTTTCGTTTGCCGACCTGCCTATCACGACAGGGCGGCTCGGACTCGGCTCTGTGTTCATTCCGGTCGTCGGCTGCCTCATCATCGGCCTCATGGCGCGCTACGGTTCCGAGAAGATTCGTGGCCACGGCATCCCTGAAGCCATGGAAGCCATCCTGATCGGCAAGAGCCGCATCCACCCGAAGGTGGCCGTGTTGAAGCCCGTATCTTCGGCCGTGTCCATTGGCACCGGCGGGCCGTTCGGCGCCGAAGGGCCCATCATCATGACCGGCGGCGCGATCGGCTCGCTGCTGGCGCAGACCATCCACCTGGACGACGGCGAACGCAAGACGCTGCTCGTCGCAGGCGCGGCGGCCGGCATGACCGCGATCTTCGGCACGCCGCTGGCCGCGGTGCTGCTGGCGGTCGAGCTGCTGCTGTTCGAGTGGAAGCCGCGCAGCTTCCTGCCCGTGGCCGTGGCGGCGCTGGTGGCGGCCGCGACGCGCGCCTTCATCATGGAACCCGGCCCGATCTTTGCGTATGCCGGCACGCTGGCCTTCACGCCGTGGCATCTGGTGGCCTGCGCCGCCGTGGGGGTGCTGGCGGGCCTGGGGTCCGGTGTGCTGACCTCGCTGGTGTACTCGGCCGAAGACCTGTTCGAGAAGCTGCCCATCCACTGGATGTGGTGGCCGGCCATCGGTGGTCTGGTTATCGGTATTGGCGGGCTGATCGAGCCCGCGGCGCTCGGGGTGGGCTACGACAACATTCGACACATGCTGGCGGGCGATCTCGCCTTTCAGGCCGTGCTGGTGCTGCTGGTGGTCAAGGTCGCCATCTGGTCGATCGCGCTGGGCTCCGGCACCTCTGGCGGCGTGCTGGCTCCGCTGCTGATCTTCGGTGGCGCGCTGGGCGCACTGGCGTCTCCCGCGCTGCCGCACGCCGATCCCGGCTTCTGGGCGTTGGTGGGCATGGCGGCGATGATGGGCGGCACCATGCGCGCGCCGCTGACGGCCACGTTGTTTGCCGTGGAGCTGACCGGCAACATGCACGCGCTGCTGCCAGTGCTGGCGGCCTGCGTCTTTGCCTACGGCGTGACGGTGCTATTGCTCAAGCGTTCGATTCTGACCGAGAAGATCGCGCGCCGCGGTCACCATATCAGCCGCGAGTACCGCGTGGATCCCTTCGACCTGCTGCGCGTCGCAGACGTGATGACATCGCCCGTGCAGACGCTGCCGGACACGATGACGGTGGCGCACGCCGTCGCGCATTTCACCACCGCGCAGCCGGTCCATACGAGTTATCCGGTGCTGGACGGCGAGGGCATCGTGATCGGCGAGGTCACGCGCGCCGACACCTTGGCGTGGGCGCTGCAAGGCGAGCCTGACGAGCGGACGCTGGCGCAAGCGCTGGATGGGCGCGAGCTGGTGTACGGGCATGCCGACGAACTGGCCAGTCAGATCGCGGACCGGATGGCCTTGTCCGGGGCGGGGCGGGTGCCTATCGTCGATCGGGATAGCGGCCGGCTGCTGGGGATCGTGGGCCGCAAGGATTTGTTCAGGTCGCGCGCGCGCCGGTTGCGAGAGGAAAGCCAGCGGGCGGCGTTCTTCCGCCGGGCGCCGGCGGCGGCCGGGAGGCTGGGGAAGACGGGGTGATGATGCCCGGCGGGCCTTATTGGTCTGCCACGCCGGGCTGCCATGCCGGCCGGCAGGATCAGACGCCAGTTTGACTAGGCCGCCGCAAAGCTTTTACCGCCCGATGCGCGCAGCGCCCACAACACGTCCAGCACGTGCTGCGTGGCCGCTTCCACTTGCCCCGCGCGATGCGCGATGCCCAGCGGACGCCACAGCGCGGGCCTCACGGGCCGCATGATGACGCGGGGATCTGGTTGCGGCGCGGTGGCCTCATGCGGCAGCAGCGTCGCGCCATAACCCGCGGCCACCAGGCTCTTGATGGCGTCGTTGTAGTTCAATTGAATGCGCGCGCGAGGATTGAGTCCGGCGGCCGCGAACCATTCTCCGGTCAGGCGCGACAGCCGCGTGCTGGCGTCGTTCAGAATCAGCGGCCTTTCGGCCAGCCACGCGGGCGTGAGGCGCGCCGGCGCTTTCCATGCCGCGGGCAGAAAGGCCATCACCGGGTCGCGGTGCCACGGACGCAGAACCAGACCGTCAAGGGGAGGCTGGGGCAGCGCCACAAGTCCCACGTCCAGCGAGCCATCGGCCAGCCGCCGCAGGGTTTCCTGGGACGTCAGTACCGCCACCTGCACGTCAATGCCGGGGTGGTCGCGTCCCAGCGTTTCCAGCGCCTGCGGCAGCAGGTGGGCGATGGCCCCGGTGGACGCGCCAAGCCGCACGCGTCCCGCCAACCCCTGCACCTGCCGCTGCACGTCGTCCAGCGCCTGGTCCGCCTCCGCGAGCAAGCGGCGCGCACGTTCCAGCAATGTTTCTCCGATGGCCGTGGGCCGGACCTGACCGCGTTTGCGCGTAAGAAGCGGTGCGCCAACGCGGATTTCGAGGTCCGACACGTGCAGGCTGACCGTGGGGGGCGCCAGATGCAAGGCGCGCGCGGCGTCGGCGAACGACCCGAGGTCGGCAATGGCGACCAGGGTGCGAAGACGGTCCAGGCTGATTTCGCGCATGAGAGTTTCCGGTCGGATATCAGTTGCGGATGTGGTGTTCCAAAGCGCCCGCGCCGAAAACGCGTCGGAATCGTTCAGAAAACCTGAATCAACCGATCATGATATTCGACTTTTCTTATCTCGTCGTCAGATCGAAGATAAGGTCCATTCCTGAACGAATCAGGCAACGCCGAACCACCCGGACAGCATCATGACCCAACCTCTTGTTTTCATCGACGGCGACCAGGGCACGACCGGTCTGCAGATCCATGAACGGCTCAACGGCCGCAGCGGCCTGCGGCTGCTGACGCTGCCCGAGTCCGACCGCAAGAACCCGCAGCGCCGCGCTGACGCGATCAATTCCAGCGACATCGCGATCCTTTGCCTGCCCGACGAACCCGCGCGCCAGGCGGCCGCGTCCGTCGTCAATCCCAAGGTGCGCATCATCGACGCCAGCTCCGCGCACCGTACGGATGCCGGCTGGGTGTACGGTTTTCCGGAAATGAGCGCCGGCCAGGCCGATCGCATTGCCCACGCGCTGCGGGTCAGCAACCCCGGCTGCTATCCCACCGGCGCCATCGCGCTGCTGCGTCCGCTGGTCCAGGCCGGACTCGTGCCCGCCGACTATCCCGCGGTCATCAACGCGGTGTCCGGTTACTCGGGCGGCGGCCGCGCCAGCGTGGACGCGTACGAAAGCGCCGACGGCCCGCGCGGTCCCGCGTTCCAGGTCTACGGCCTTGGGCTGGCGCACAAGCACACGCCCGAAATCGAACGGCACGCCGGCCTCACGCAGCGTCCGGTATTCGTGCCGTCATACGGCGCATTCCGCCAGGGCATTGTCCTGACCATCCCGCTGCACCTGCGCCTGCTGCCAGCCGGCGTGGATGCCGAGCAGTTGCACGCGTGCCTGCAACAGCACTACGCTGGCGCGGCGCATGTGCAGGTCGTGCCGCGCGATGATGCCGCCTCGAATATGGATCCCGAGGCGCTGAACGGCACCAACGATCTTCGGTTGGGCGTCTACGGCAATGCGCAACACGGCCAGGTGCTGCTGACGGCGGTGTTCGACAACCTGGGCAAGGGCGCCTCGGGCGCGGCGGTTCAGAATCTGGATTTGATGCTGGCGGCGATGCGCTGATGCCTGACGGCGCGGCGGCGGGATATCGGGCGCCGCGCCATTGATCTGATGCGAACAGGCCGCCAATCGCGGCAGCCGTGTCAAGGCCGCTTGGCCTTGACACGCGGTATCACTTGTCCAGCCAGGGCGCTTCTTTCCAGAGCTGCTGGAACTGCGTTTCGCCCGCCTTCAGTTCCTTGGCGTATTCCGCGGGCGGCAAGTAACGCAGCGGCGCGAACATTTCGCGGGCCTTGGCCTGGAATTCCGGGTCGTCGACCGTGCGCTTGACCGCGGTAACGAGCTTCGTGCGCACGTCGTCCGGTAACCCCTTGGGCGCGGCCAGTCCGCGCAGCGAAGCCAATTCGAAATCGAATCCCTGTTCCTTGAACGTCGGCACGTCCGGCAGCGCGGCCGAGCGCGTGTTGCCCATCTGCCCCAGGAAGCGCAGCGGCGTGCCGCCTTTCTGGTACTGAAGCGCCTCGCCCACGTTGATGGCGCCGATGGTGATCTCGCCGCTTGCCAGCGCGCCGCGCACTTCACCGGCGCCCTTGTACGGGATGTGGCTTAGCTTCGTGCCCGACGCGCGCTCGAACCGAAGCATGGCCAGGTGGTCGTCCGAACCCGTGCCCGTGGTGCCGACGGTGACCTTGCCCGGATTCTTCTTTGCGAAGGCGGACAGGTCCGCAAGGTTCTTGATCGGGTTGTCGTTCAGGACCGTGAAGGCGCCGGGGTCATCGATCAGATTGCCCAGCAGGTCAAAGCTTTGCCAGGTGAAGGCGGTCTTGCGCTCGATGGGAATCGTCAACAGGTTGGGCGTGTTGATGAAGCCGATGGTGTAGCCGTCCGGCTGCGCCCGCGCCAGTTCCGCAAAGCCGATCGCGCCGCCCGCACCGGGCCGGTTCAGCACGACGATGCGTGCGTCGCCGCCCAGGTGCTTTTGCAGGTAGGGCGCCATCATCCGCGCGACCAGATCGGTGCCGCCGCCGGGGCCGTATGACACGATCAGGTTGATCGGACGGTCCGGATATCCGGCGGCCTGCACGGCGCCGGAGAACAATGCGGCGCCTGCAAGCAGGGTGGCCAGAGTGCGCAGCGTGCGGCGTTTGTTTTGTTGTTGCATGGTTGTCTCCCTCAGGGGTTCTGGCGGTCACCGCGCCGGCCCTTGTGCCTGGGCCGGCGCGGCCCGTGGGGCGGGGGCCGGCGCGTCTGCCGCGTTGTTATGTCAGCGTGGCGATACGTTTGGCGGCCAGGGGCCAGACCTCCGGATTCACAAGTTGCGGCGGCCGCTCGCCACGCAGCATCGCGGCAAGCTGCGTCGCCGATGAACGGGCGACACTGCGGCGCGCCTCGTGCGTGACGCCTGCGGTGTGGAAGGTGGCGACCACGTTGTCCAACGCGAGCAGCGGGGCCGAACGATCGGGCGGTTCCTGTTCCCAGACGTCGAGCCCCGCGCCCCGCAGATGCCCGCTAAGCAGTGCGTCGTGCAATGCGCTCTCGTCGTGAATGCCTCCGCGCGCCGTCGAAATGAACACCGCGCCCGGCTTCATTGCCGCAAAGGCCTTGGCGTCGAACAATCCTCGTGTGGACGCGTCGAGCGGGCAATGCAGCGACACGATGTCCGATTCCGACAGCAACTCGTCCAGCCCAACGGGTTCGGCCCCGCGGCTGCGGATGATCGCGGCGTCCAGCAGCGGATCGTGGGCAATGACACGCAAGCCGAAGCCTTGCGCGATGCGCGCGACGCAGGTGCCGATTTTGCCGATGCCCACCAGGCCGATGACGCCGCCGTGGATTTCGTGGCCCATCAGATCTTCGCGGGAGAATCCGCTGGCATGGCGCAGGCGGTTGTGCGATTCGACAACCCGGCGTTGCACGGCCAGCAACAGGGCGTACGTGTGCTCAGCCACGGACTCCGCGTTGCCGCCGGCCTGATTCACGACCGCGATGCCGGCCGCCGTGCAAGCCGCCACGTCAATCGTGTCGTAGCCGGCACCGCCCGATGACACACACACGAGGTCGGGGCACTGTGCGATCAATGCCGCGTTGACAAACCATTGGCGCGGCAGCTCGTCCTTCGCCGCAGACACGTGGTAGGCGTGGGCCGACCTCAAGCCGGCGAGCGTGCGCCCGTCGTCGCCTTTTGCCGGCAGCACCGACAAAGCGATGCCTGGCGTGGCGCCAATGATTTCGTCGAATACCGGATTGAGCCACAGGTCCAGACGGCACAGGCGGGCGGGGCCCCGTGGCGTGGCAGCGCTCACAATACGCCCCGCGTCTTGAGGACCGCGTCGACCCAGCTGCGGTCCAGCGTGCCCCGCTCGATATCCTTCAAGACCTGCGCCTCGGATTCGGCAATGGCGCGTACCCGTGCCGCAATCGCTGGCGCCTCGTCCGGGCGGATCGACAGCAATCCGTCGGCGTCGCCCACCAGCAGGTCGCCTGGCAGCACGACCATGCCGTCCACGGTCACCGGCACGTTGATGGCGCCGGGGCCGTCCTTGTACGGACCACGGTGCGCGACACCGCGGGCATAGACGGGAAAATCTCCCTCGCCGATGGTTTCGCTGTCGCGGATGGCACCGTCGATCACGAAGCCGCCCAAGCCGCGCTTTGCAGCCCAGCCCACCATGATTTCTCCGATGATGGCGTTGCTCATGTCGCCGCCCGCGTCAACAACGATCACATCGCCGGGCTGTGCGGTATCAATGGCCTTGTGAACCATCAGGTTGTCGCCGGGCCGGGTGCGCACGGTGAAGGCACGTCCCAGGATCCGTCGGGTCCGGTGCATCGGCCGCAGGGACGACGTGCCAGTGCTGCGGCTCATCGCGTCGCTGATGTTTGCCACCGCCAGGTCTTGATAGGCCGCAAGCGTCTCGCGGCTGGGACCGGGTGGGCAGTCATGCAAGGTGAATCCAAAATCCGGCATGTCGCCTCGTCTCCAGAGTGATTGTTTGAGGCGACTCTACGCCCGCAAATTCAGGAGATAAAGCGAATAATTTGACGATGGATATAACGCTTTTCGGAAACTGTCCTGGGGTGCGGACAATGTTTCTCGCTGTCAGATCATGCCGGCGGGCGCGTGGAAATCCAGGCACGCCTCGGCATGCACGCGCAGGGTCTCAAGCATCGGCCGGGTATCGTCCCGGCGCCACTGGAACGTGTAGGTGAGCGGGCGCAAAGGCGGGAACGCCGGCAGGGCCTGCAAGTGGCCTCGTTCGATCAGGATGCGAGCCCAGGCCGAGGGCAGGAAGCCCAGCCCCAGGCCTTGCTGCAGCATGGCCGCGATCCCGCCCCAACCATTGCAGCACTGGTTGCGGCCGGGCGATACCCGCTGTTCGGTCAGCCAGTCATCGAGAATGCGGATTGCGCCCGAGCTTTGCGGGAGCGTGATCAGGGTGAGGCTCGGCAGGTCGGCCGGCGTGATCTGGGCGGGGTTAGGCACGGCGCCCGGCGCAGCGACCCATTCGAATTGCGCACTGCCGATGATGCGCGATGCAATGGACGGACGGGACGAGGGGCCGGCGATCACAGCGAAGTCGAGTTCGCCTTCCTCCAAGCCGCGCTCGACCAGTTCCCCGACGCCGACGAACGGCTCGACTAGCAGGTTGGGGTGGTCCAGCTGGATGACTTCGATGAGCCTGGCCATCCAGGTCAGTGACGTCAGCTCGCCCGCGCCAAACCGGCATCGGCCCGAATAGCTCAGGTTGTTGCTGGCCTGCTGCATGAACTGGTCGGCGTTGCGTAGCAGGTCCTTGGCGTGCGGCACCAGTTGTTCGCCCAAGGCTGTCAATGTCGCGCTGCGCGCGCTGCGGCTGAACAACTCAGCCCCGATGGACGATTCCAGTTCGCCAATACGCTTGGACAGCGATGAAACCGAAATATTGAGGCGATTCGCGGCGATGGCAAAATTCTTGCACGTGGCGGCCCAGTAGAAGGCCTCGAGTTGCTTGAGCGTCATGGGGGCAGTCGCCTGGATCCGTATCGAGAGTGAATAAAAGTGTATGGAAGACTATCGATAAAGTCACTTTATTCAAACGACAGGGCCGCCTATAGTCCCCGCCGATACCGACAACAAGAGACGGCCGCTCGCCGGGTGGCCGCCGGAGGAGCCCGACATGTCCGATCCCCTGCGCCGCATGCTCAGCCTGCACGACTTTGAAGCCGCGGCCAAATCGCTTCTGCCCGCGCCCATTTACGCGTACGTGTCGGGCGCCGTGGAGGACGGCCAATCGGAACGCGCCAATCGCGACGCGTTTGCTGAATTCGCCTTTCGGCCGAAGGTACTGGTGGACGTGTCCGCTCGCACCACGCGGTGCACGGTGCTCGGCCGCGATTATGCGGCCCCCGTGGGCGTGGCTCCCATGGGTATTTCGGCAATCTCGAGCTACCGCGGCGATGTCGTCCTGGCGCGCGCGGCAGCCGAGGCCGGGGTGCCCTGCATCATGAGCGGCTCGTCGCTCATCCGCCTGGAGACCGTGATGGAGGCGGCGCCGGACACCTGGTTTCAGGCGTACCTTCCCGGCGACGATGCGCAGATCGCCGCGCTCATCGACCGTGTGGCGGCCGCCGGCGTCAACACGCTGGTCCTGACGGTCGACACGCCCGTCGCCGCCAACCGCGAGAACAATGTGCGGGCCGGCTTTTCCACACCGCTGCGGCCGAGCGTTGGCCTGGCGTGGCAAGGGCTGACACATCCGCGCTGGCTGTTCGGCACTTTCCTGCGCACGCTGGCACGCCACGGCATGCCGCACTTCGAGAACAACTACGCCACGCGCGGCGCGCCCATCATGTCGTCCAGTGTGCTGCGGGACTTCTCCGACCGAGGCCACCTGAATTGGCAGCATGTGTCGGCCATCCGCCGTCGCTGGAAAGGGCTCATGGTGCTGAAGGGGATTCTTCATCCGGACGATGCGCGCGCCGCCCGCACGTTGGGCATGGACGCGATCATCGTCTCCAACCACGGCGGGCGCCAACTGGACGGCAGTGTGTCGCCCCTGCACGCCTTGCCTGCCATCATGGATGCCGCGGGCCCGATGGAAGTGATGCTGGATAGCGGCGTGCGGAGAGGCACGGACGTATTGAAGGCGATGGCGCTGGGCGCGCGCTGCGTATTCGTCGGCCGTCCGTTCAACTACGCCGCGACGGTCGCGGGCCAACGCGGCGTGGCGCACGCAATCGCTCTGATCACCGAAGAAGTTCGGCGCAACATGGGACTGTTGGGGGTGGTTGATTTGAAGGAGTTGAGCGCGGGGTTTCTGCAGCGCGCGGGCGGCGATCTGCGGCGGATAGTGCATTTGACCTAGAATGCCGGCACCACTTTCATGCGGCGCCGCCGCCGATGCCGTTTTGCTGCCTCCTACGAAAACTGTTCCGCCGGGTCCGCGCATTGCGCGGGTATGCACGACCTTCGCACTAGGGCTGTCGCTATTCATGGTGCTGCCGACGCTGACCCACGCGCAGGCGGAGCCAGCAAGCGTCATGGCGTCCTCGGCGAACGCCGTCCAGCCGCTGGGCGGCGACTTTGAATTGGAAGGCGATCCGGGTTCGACCCTTCACCAGCTCAAATTCCGCGGCAAGCCATACCGGCCTCTGAACGCGTACAAGTTCGCGCACGTCAGGGCGCTGGGTCCGACCCAGGGCGGCCAGCCGATCCTTTTGGCGGTCTCGAACGATTTCATGGGCGTGGGCACCATCCTGATCGCGGTGCAGAACGACACGCCGCTCGCGCGGGTGTTGAGTCCCTCCGTCGATGTGCGCGACCCGGACATGGGTCTGGCGCAGCCCGGACGTCAGGACTTGCTGCTGTTCACCGCCGGTTCGCGGGCCCTGGTGACGTCGACGGGAAAGGTCCTGTGGTTTGAACACTTGCAGCCCAAGGAGCGCCAGCAGTCGACCCCGCTGCTGGTGTCGGTGTCGCCAGACAATCGCCACGGCGCCGTGCTGCTCGACAACGAGATCCGCCTGAGCTTGGCGGACGAGGGTCCCTACGCCAGCGTCCCGTTCACCCGGGCAATGCAGCGCGATGCCTTCAAATCAGCGTGGGATCAAAGCGCCGCGCGTGCGCGCAAGGCGCTCGACGAAGGCAAACACATCGACCAGCGGCGGCTCTACGGCAACCTGAAGGCGGAATGGATCAACCGGAATTTCCGATGGCAGGAAGGGCAGGGCAGCTGGCAATTTATCGGGCAGGGGTTAAAGCCCGTTGCGCTGCCGGTTCAACCGAGAAAGGAGCAATGAAATGACGCCGATTTCCACGGTGAGTGGGTTGCGGTGGCTGACGCTCCTGTGCACGGCGGCCCTTGCCGGCTGCGCAAGCAACGCCGACGTATATGAAAAACATATCCGCACCGAAGATGCCAATCCGGCGGAGGTGGTGTTGACGCTGGATGTGGCGTTTGCAAGGGCGCCGGACTACGAGCCTCGGACGCTGGAGTACGGATCGACGGTGAAGCGGGTGGAGTATTCCGGCTATCCCAGCATCGACGTTCCGTTCTATCAGAAGGGTGTGGGCTTCGACTTGGGCGTGGTAGGTGACCCGCGCACGCTGCTGGCCTTGCCGTACCCCTCGCCTACGACACGCACGACGTCTGCGCAACTGAAGATCTTTGGTGAACGCCTGGATGCTACGCATTACCGGTTCGTGGTTTTGCCTAGGGCAGGGTGGAGCAGTTTGAATAGCTTCCAGGTGTCGTTTGCGGTCAATGGGCGGCGCGAAGGGATGACGTTTGCTTACAGCACGAAGATGGTGTGCGAGAGCCGGTTTGATGTGACGACGCCGACGTATGGGTTTGGGATGTCGGTTGCGGCTGGGTTTCCAGAAGGAAAGGCAGGATGCCTGAAAGCGTGTGATGCGCGACCTGGGTTTCCGGGGCAGTGCGCCTTTTTCTCTGGCATTGACGCACTGTCTTCTCCGGGACCTAGATGACGCGTTGCACCCCAGGCGGCTGCCACGTCCCTTCCCCGGCTGGCAGGACCGAGGGTGGATTGACCTTTGGCCAGTACAGCCGCATTACCAGGTAGACCGGTCCATCGGGAGCGGGGAGCCAGTTGGCTTGCCTGTCGCCGCCCGGCGTCTTGTGCTGGATGTAGAGTGTCAATGACCCGTCCGCGTCAACCTTCATCGCAGGCAGCATGGGCGAGTTGATTAGGTAGCGGTCGATCGGGTTCCTGACCAGTAGCTGCGACTTGCCGTCGTACATAGTCAGCGACCAGAACGAATTAACCGGCGGCAACGCGCCGGCCGGAAACGTGAGAGTGTAATTGTGCTTGCTGCAGTCCAGCGTCTGACCATTTGCGTCTACGCGGGTGAAGGGGTAAGTCGCCTCGTCCGGGTCATTTCCATAAATGCCTGCCTGAGCCGCAACGGCGCGCTTGAGCCAGTCGCCGTTGTAGTGCTCGCTGTTACCCGGCAGTCCGCTTAGCCGCCAGCCATTGATCGCCTTTCCGGTGCTGGCGACGGCTTCGTCCACTTTGCGCTGGCCTTCTTTCATGCCAAGACCGATCTCCAGTTTTTGGTCCAGCGGCAAATCGCTGAAGTTGAAGGTCTTGCCTGCCCCCACGCCGATGCGCGCGAGTTCCGCGCGGACTGCAAGCTCGTTGGCTTGTGGAGGCGCGAACTGCAGCGCAAAGTCCAGAAACTCGAAGAAGTTGGTCTTCGCCAACTCTTTGTTGATCATGGGAAAGCTGATAGCTGTTGCGGCCGGTGGCGACGCCTGGTTCAGGTACGCCGAGAGCATTCGCACCTGGTAACCAGCCTGGACCGCCTTCACGCCGTCGAGATCGTCTGGACCAAAAAGTTGGGTGCGGTAGCCAGCGAGCGAAAACTGTGTGCTGGACCGAAACATCCGCTTGATGCCTGCCGGGACGGCACCTTTCCAGTCTGGTCCGACCACCATGTAGTCGCCCGCCTCGTTTCCGGTGGTGCGAGTGCCGATATAGCCGTAGTTGTAGGTATTGCCGTCGCAGAGCATGACCGAGTAATAGCGCTTCGGGTCGATCGCCGGCACGGAAAGCACCACCGGCTCTGCCCGCAAGTCCATCCACACGAAGGAATACGGCGTGTCGCTATTGGGCGTGACAATCGCCGTGTCTTTGTAGGTGAATACGTTGGGTTCGTTCTTGATATGGTTGAAAGGCGCCTTGAATTGCCCCGAGCCGCGATCCACCGCGTACTCATGCATGACGGCGTAGTTCATCACGATAGGCAGGCCGTAAATGAACCCCGCCTCCGCGATGTCCTTCGCCCCGAAGAACCCAGGGCGATCCGCGCTTGCCTGTGCCCGTACCCGGCCCGGACCAAGCGTCGCGCCAGTGAGCGCTACAAGTGCACTGGAGCCTAGAAACTCTCGTCTTGTGGTCATTGAGCGCCTCACCTGTCAGAGCGAGCTTTCCGACGCCCGCACGAAAAGTACTGGTCATGGAAACGACACTCTATCGGAATCGCCAACAGGACGATATGAGTAGAAAACACCCGGTAAAGCGTTCCGGATAAGGTTTCTGATTTCGAGGGGGGTATGGCAAAGCGCGGCCGGTCGCACGTAATGCGACGTCCTCAGGAAGGTCCAAGAGTCGACGTCTGGAGAAGTTCTTTTGGCTAGCAATGATGCATAACACAGCAGGGTGTCGCCATAGGCAGGCATCTAAAGCGCGTCGTCGACCTCGATGTCCAGCGACAAATATTGCCCGTCGGCGTTCGGTGACACCTGTATGCCTTTTATCGCAGCGGGCCTTGCCGACCGCGCAAAAAGCCTGCCACGTTCTGTTTCAGCATAGAAGCGTCATACGTCGATGCGCTGAGCGCTGCTTGCAGGATCGTTCGTCTTATATCGGTGGGAAAGAGGCTCCAAGAGCTTATGACGGCGGCTCCAAGGCAAGCAATTACTCGTCTTTCCGCCTCATCAAGCACGCCCGGATCCAAAACCTCCGTTGAAATGGGCAACTGAACGCCGCCTTCGTTGAGCCATCGTTCGATATCCGAATCGTTAAGGTCATGTTTCATCGTATTCCGTCCCTGACTTGGCATCGCCCGTGAGCTTGACTATACGTTCTTTCATCACAGCGTTGTTTTAATGCAAAGTCGACGGTCCCCGGCATTTGGGGCGCTGGCACCCGAATACGCCACGTAGCCGCCAGTCCCCAGTAGCTGGACAGCTTGGGAACGCAACCCCGCCAGCAAATCCCCCCAACAACGCTAAAATACTGCCTCGCGGCTTAATACCCGCCTTTCCGGCTTTCTTCAAACCTGCGCCTCGCGCCCTCACAACGATGAAAAAACTGACTGCTGTACTTCTTGTGTCCGCAACCGCTTTGCTCACGGCCTGCGGTCCCAGCGACAACGCGCCCGCCGCTGGCGCCCAAGCGCCGGCCACGCCGAAGAAGGTCGTCGTTGGCCTGGACGACAATTTCCCGCCCATGGGATTCCGCGACGCCAGCAACCAGATCGTTGGCTTCGACATCGACATGGCCAAGGAGGCCAGCAAGCGTCTGGGCATCGAGGTGGAGTTCAAGCCGATCGACTGGAGCGCCAAGGAAGCCGAATTGAACGGCAAGCGCGTCGACGTGCTGTGGAACGGTCTGACCATTACCGAAGAGCGCAAGAAGAACATCAGCTTCACCGCGCCCTACATGGCCAACCACCAGATCATCATCGTGGGCAATACGTCGCCGGTGAAGGTCAAGAATGACCTGGCTGGCAAGGTTATCGGCGCGCAGGACGGCAGCAGTGCCACCGACGCGATAGCCAAGGACCCGGTTGCCGCGCAGATCAAGGAAGTGAAGAAGTTCGGCGACAACGTTACCGCGCTGATGGATCTGGCCGCTGGTCGTCTGGACGCCATCGTCGTGGACGAAGTCGTGGGCCGTTACCTGATCAGCAAGCGTGCGGGCGAGTACCGTGTGCTGGAAGAGAACTTCGGTACGGAAGACTACGGCGTGGGCGTGCGCAAGGACGACACCGAGTTGCTGGCCAAGCTGGACAAGACGCTGGATTCGATGAAACAGGACGGCACCGCCGGCCGTATCGCCACCCAGTGGTTCGGCGCCAACATCATCAAGTAAGCGCAAAGGCGCCCGCGGCCTAGCCGGCCGGGGCGCCTTTGCCGTTGCAGTTCGCAGCCCGCCGCAGTGCCGCAAGGCCAGGCGGGCTTGCCCATGATTCTCTCTTGCCCTCGCGGCGCGAACCCACTGCATGGACTACGTACTCTCCCTTCTGGGGCCCTTGGCGCAAGGCGCGAAAGTGACCTTGACGCTGTTTTTCATCACGCTGGCGCTGGCCGTGCCGCTGGGGCTGGTGTTGGCCCTGGCGCGCATCTCGAAGTGGCCGCTGCTGAGCCGCGCGGTCAATGGCTATATCTGGCTGATGCGCGGCACGCCGTTGATGCTTCAGATGCTGTTCATCTACTTCGCGTTGCCGTTCGTGCCGGTGATCGGCATCCGGTTACCGGATTTTCCGGCCGCAGTGGTGGCGTTTGCGCTGAATTACGCGGCGTATTTCGCTGAGATCTTCCGGGCGGGCATCCAGTCGGTGGATCGGGGCCAGTACGAAGGCAGCAAGGTGCTGGGCATGACGTACCTGCAGACGCTGCGCCGCATCGTGCTGCCGCAGATGGTGCAGCGCGTGTTGCCGCCCATGAGCAATGAGACCATCACGCTGGTCAAGGACACCTCGCTGATTTACGTGCTGGCGCTCAACGACATCCTGCGCACCGCGCGGGGAATCGTGCAGCGCGATTTCACGACCACGCCGTTCCTCGTCGCCGCCGCCTTCTACCTGTTGATGACGCTGCTCCTGACGTGGTTCTTCCAGCACATGGAAAAGCGCTATGCAAAATATGACCAGTAATTCTCCGGCCGGACTCGGCGCGCGTCCGGTGATGATCGAAGCCCGCCACATCGTCAAATCGTTCGGCGCGAATCGCGTGCTGGACGATGTGTCGCTGACGCTCGAGCAGGGCGAGGTGGTCGCGGTGATCGGCCCGTCGGGCTCGGGCAAGAGCACGTTCCTGCGCTGCCTGAATCATCTTGAGACCATCGACGAAGGCAGCATCGAGATCGAAGGCGAGACCATGGCTGCCGCCGTGCCGGGTGGTCGCAGCCAGTACGCCAGCGACGGGGACGTGCGCCGCATCTGCCGCAAAATGGGCATGGTGTTTCAGTCGTTCAACCTGTTCCCGCACATGACGGTCCTGCAGAACATCATCGAGGCGCCGATTACCGTGAAGGGCATGTCGCGCGCCGAGATCGTGCCGAAGGCCGAAGAGCTGCTCCGCAAGGTGGGCCTGTCGAACAAGCGCGACAACTATCCGACGCGCCTGTCTGGTGGCCAGAAGCAGCGCGTGGCCATTGCCCGCGCGCTGGCGATGGAGCCGGACATCATGCTGTTCGACGAGCCGACGTCGGCGCTGGACCCGGAGCTGACGGGCGAAGTGCTGCGCACCATGAAGCAGCTGGCCGACGAGCGCATGACGATGCTGGTCGTGACACATGAAATGGGGTTTGCGCGCGAAGTGGCGCACCGGGTCATTTTCATGGACGATGGCCGCATCGTTGAAGAAGCGCCGTCGGCCGAGTTTTTTGCCGCGCCCCAGCATGCGCGCAGCCGCGAGTTCCTGGCGCATATGCTCTGATCCGAGCCGCCACACGCACTGCAAAGCCCGCCTCGCCGCGGGCTTTTCTATATGATGCCTACCCATGCAATCCGCGCCGGCTTCCCTGAAAGCAATTTCTGACGCGCCGCCGCTGCTCAGGCTTCGAGGCCTGTACAGCGAGCGCCTGGCGCCCGTAAGCCTGGATCTGGCGGCGGGCGAGTGCGCGGCCGTGGTCGGCGCGTCGGGATCCGGCAAGTCGCTGCTGCTGCGCCAGATTGCGGATCTGGATCCGGGACATGGAGAAGCAGAGCTCGACGGGCGTCGCCGTTCGGCCATGCGCGGTTTCGAGTGGCGGCGTCTGGTGGTGTACTGCCAGGCGGAGGCGGGGTGGTGGGATGACCACGTGTCCGCGCACTTCGCGGACCGCGCTGGCGCGATCGCCATCATGGAGCGTCTGGGGCTGGCGGAAGCCAAGTTGGACGCATTGGTCCATCAACTGTCTACGGGCGAGCGTCAGCGCATGGGTCTGGTGCGGGCGTTGTTGCAGAACCCGCGCGTGCTGCTGCTGGATGAGCCCACCGCCGCGCTGGATCAGGGAGCGACGGCGCTGGTCGAGGCGGAACTGTCGCGTGTTCTGGCGGCCGGGGCAGGCATTTTGCTCGTTACGCACAGCGCCGAGCAGGCCGAACGGCTGGCGCGCCGGCGTTGGCGGATGGCGCAAGGTCACATGGAGCCGTTATGGACGTGATCAAGCTGCAGGCGCTGGATCTGGTGATCGCGTCGCTGCTAGTGCTGCTGAGCGCCGGCATTTCCTTCGCGCTGCGTCTGAACCTGCAACGGCAGGTGTTGTGGGCGGCGGTGCGTACGGTGGTGCAATTACTGCTGGTCGGTCAGATCCTGCGCATCGTGTTCGCCCATGCCGCGCCGTGGCTGACGGCGCTGGTGGTGGCGGTGATGATGGCGCTGGCCGCGCGCGAGGTAGCGGCCCGGCCGAAGGCGCGGTTGACTGGGCATGGCAATGGATGGGTCGGGACGTTGGCGGTGGTCAGCACCACGCTCGTCACGGCCCTTTTCATCCTGAATACGGCGCTGCGTCCGGACCCTTGGTTCGATCCGCGCTACACGATTGCCTTGGTTGGGATCGTGCTGGGCAGCGTCTTGAATGCGGCTAGCCTGGCGCTGGATGGGATGTTGTCGGGTGTGCGTCGGGAAAGACTGGCGATCGAAGCGCGCCTGTCGCTGGGCGCGACGGTGCATCAGGCGTTCTCGTCGTTGCTGCGCGAATCGGTGCGGCGGGGCATCGTGCCCAGCATCAACCAGATGTCGGCGGCTGGGATTATCACGTTGCCGGGCATCATGACCGGGCAGATCATTGCGGGCATGGACCCTGTTGACGCGGCCAAGTATCAGATCCTGTTGATGTTTCTGCTGTGCGGCGCGAGCGGCATGGCGGCGATGGGCGCGGCTTATGGTGCGATGCGCCGCCTGACGGATGAGCGGGGGAGGCTGCGGCTGGACAGGCTGATGCCAGGATCTGCGCCTCGTCGGTAACGGCGCGTCAGGCGCATCAAGCGCATCAAAGGATGGCTTGCAAGCCTTTGTCCGCCAGGATGTTCAGGAGTTTAAGGGCTGGGCCGGTCGGACGCGTGTCGCCTTGCTCCCACTTCCGGACGGTCGAAGCGCTGGTGTGCAGATGCAGGGCGAAGACAGGTTGGCTAAACCGTAGGTCTTCACGGAGTCGCTTGATGTCGCCCGGACTGAAGTGGCGGACGGGCGCCGGACAGATCGCGTCAAAATCGCGCATCGTGACTTTGTCTATAGCCCCGGCCCGGTAAAGTGCGGCGAGATCGTCGCGCAAAGATTCAATGAGTTTGGTCACAGTTCACCTCCAACAACACGCCTGCCTGCAGCGCTTTGAAAAGGGCGGATTCCGTCAGGCTGAGAAAGACCTTGCCGGCGAATTGCAGGGCTTTGTTCTCAGCGGCGGTGATGTTGGCCTTGTCGTTTTTCGGGTACCCGTGCAGGAACACGTATCGGCTCCCAATACACGCGGACAACACCGTGCGGTATCCGTCGCGTTTGCCTTTCCCTGGACGGGCAATACGCATCTTATAAAGGTGGCCGCCCAGATCCGCGTCGATAAGACCGGATTCCATTTCACGGACTGCGCTGCACAGCGTGGCGTCGGAGAGCCTTTCTCCAGCTTGCCACCGAGAAAAATCCTTTCGCTTCAAAACCACCATGGACGAACACTCCAAAGTATACCCGTAACGGGTATGTTCATGTCGCGTATTCTTCACGCGAGCGTTCGCTAGAACATACGTTCGGAAGAGGCGAAGGAGGTGGTCTGGCAGACCGTAAGCCAGTCGGATTTTGGCGATAGCTAGCAGTCGCGGATGTTGCAGGGGGTCAGAAAACTTATTAAGCCCCCTCCACAACCCACCACAAAAAAAACCGGCAGCCCCATCGGGACTGCCGGTTTTTTCACATGCCCGCCAACCGGCTAACGCCAGCCAGCAAGGGCAGGGGGCTTAGCCGATCGAGGCCAGCACCTTGTTCAGCGTGGCGCTGGGGCGCATGGCTTGGCTGGCCTTGGCTTCGTTCGGCTGGTAGTAGCCGCCGATGTCCAGGGGCTTGCCTTGGGCTGCCTTCAGTTCGTCCAGGATCTTGTTTTCGCCTTCGGAGAACGCGATCGCGGCGGGGGCGAACTGGGTGGCCAGGGCGCGGTCTTCGGTCTGGGCGGCCAGGGCTTGGGCCCAGTACATCGCCAGGTAGAAGTGGCTGCCGCGGTTATCCAGGCCGCCGACCTTGCGCTCGGGCGACTTGTTTTCGTCCAGGAACTTGGCCGTGGCCAGATCCAGCGTCTTGGCCAGGATCTGGGCGGTGGGGTTCTTGTACGTGCGGCCCAGGTGGTCGAGGGACTCGGCCAGCGCCATGAATTCGCCCAGCGAATCCCAGCGCAGGAAACCTTCTTCCAGGAACTGCTGCACGTGCTTGGGGGCCGAACCGCCCGCGCCCGTTTCAAACAGGCCGCCGCCGGCGACCAGCGGCACGATCGACAGCATTTTGGCGCTGGTGCCCAGTTCCATGATGGGGAACAGGTCGGTCAGGTAGTCGCGAAGCACGTTGCCGGTGACCGAGATGGTGTCCAGGCCTTCACGAATGCGCTTGACCGAGAACTTGGTGGCTTCGACGGGGTCGAGGATGCGCAGGTCCAGGCCGCTGGTGTCGTGGTCTTTCAGGTACTGCTTGACCTTGGCGATGACCTGGGCGTCGTGGGCGCGCTTTTCGTCCAGCCAGAAGACGGCGGGCGTCTTGGTGGCGCGGGCGCGCGTGACGGCCAGCTTGACCCAGTCCTGGATCGCGGCGTCCTTGGTCTGGCACATGCGCCAGAGGTCGCCGGCTTCGACGGCCTGTTCCAGCAGCACGGCGCCGGCGGCGTCGGTGACACGCACGGTGCCGGCGGCCGGGATGACGAAGGTCTTGTTGTGCGAACCGTATTCTTCGGCAGCCTGAGCCATCAGGCCGACGTTGGGCACGCTGCCCATCGTGACCGGATTGAAGGCGCCATTGCGCTTGCAGTCGTCGATGACGGCCTGGTAGACGCCGGCGTAGCTACGGTCGGGAATGACGGCCTTGGTGTCCTGCAGCTTGCCTTCGGCGTTCCACATCTTGCCGGAGTCGCGGATCATGGCGGGCATGGACGCGTCGACGATGACGTCGCTGGGCACGTGCAGGTTGGTGATGCCCTTGTCCGAGTTCACCATGGCCAGCTGCGGCAGCGTCTTGTAGGCGGCGTCGATGTCGGCGGTGATGGCGGCCTGCTGGTCGGCGGGCAGCGCCTGGATCTTGGCGTACAGGTCGCCAATGCCGTTGTTGGGATCGAAGCCGGCCTGCTTGAGGGCGTCGGCGTGCTTGGCCAGGACGTCCTTGTAGAACACGGAGACCACGTGGCCGAAGATGACGGGATCGGAGACCTTCATCATGGTGGCCTTCAGGTGGACCGAGAACAGCACGCCGTTGGCGCGCGCGTCGTCGATCTGGGCCTGCAGGAAGGACTTGAGCTTGGCGGTCGACAGCACGGCGGCGTCGATGATCTCGCCGGCCTTGACCGGGGTCTTTTCCTTCAGGACGGTCTTGGCGCCGTCAGCGGCGGTCAGTTCGATCTTGACGTCGCCGGCTTCGGCGATGAGGGCCGACTTCTCGGTGCCGTAGAAGTCGCCTTCGCTCATGTGCGCGACGTGCGACTTGGAGTCGGCCGTCCAGGCGCCCATCTTGTGCGGGTGCTTGCGGGCGTAGTTCTTGACCGACAGCGGGGCGCGGCGGTCGGAGTTGCCTTCGCGCAGGACCGGGTTGACGGCGCTGCCCTTGACCTTGTCGTAGCGGGCCTTGACGTCACGTTCGGTGTCGTTGGCGGGGGCGTCCGGGTAGTCCGGCAGCTTGTAGCCCTGGTCTTGCAGTTCCTTGATGGCCGCCTTCAGTTGGGGCATCGAGGCGCTGATGTTGGGCAGCTTGATGATGTTGGCTTCGGGCTTGACCGCGAGGGCGCCCAGCTCAGCCAGGGCGTCCGACAGCTTCTGGCTGTCTTCGAGGTAATCCGGGAACAGGGCGATGATGCGGCCTGCCAGCGAAATGTCGCGGGTCTCGACCGTGATGCCTGCGGGTTTGGCGAATGCCTGGACGATGGGCAGCAGCGAACGGGTTGCCAGTGCCGGAGCTTCGTCGGTGAGGGTATAGATAATCTTCGGAGTAAGAGACATGATCCTTGAATCTGTTCGGCTCAGGCGATTAACGCGCAAACCCGAACATGCTATGCGGCGTACGCCGGTAGATGTTGTCGAGAGTGGGTTCGTATGGAAGGACGCGCAGGCAGAGCGTCCCTCCAACATGACTGCCGCCCGCCCTATTGTTTGGCTGGACCGGCCGGCCGATGAAAAGGCCGTTTCCGGGTCCGCCTTGGAAGGTGCGACCGCCACGAACCTTCCATTGTAATACCGTGCTACGCATTGCGCCGGGAAATGGTTCTATTTCTTGATGGCGCCGCAATATGCTTATGACGGTTTTTGGGGGACGCATTGCGCGGGCAGGCAGAATTCGGCCTCAACGTGTCCGCAATCGGCGTTTGACAAAGCCGCGCGATGAGAGGAAAGTACGCCCCATGAATTTCCGCGCCGTCCGCATTTCGCTGATTATTACCATCATTCCTGGAATGGTGGGTTAGCGCGCGACCGCAACAGTCACAGCCACCCGCCCCACGAGGCGGGTTTTTTGTGGCCGCCTCTGCCGGGCAAGCAACCCAAGCAGAGAAACCATGTCCGCAACCTCTCCCCACGCACCCTCGGAATTCCAGGCCGGCGCCGCCACGCCGATGGAGTACCTCCGGCAGATCCTGACCGCCCGGGTGTACGACATTGCCCGCGAAACCGAGCTGGATCTTGCGCGTGGGCTGTCCGCCCGGCTGGGCAACACCGTTCATTTCAAGCGCGAAGACAACCAGCCGGTGTTCTCGTTCAAGGTGCGCGGCGCCTACAACAAGATGCGCAACACGCCGCGCGCTGCGCTGGAGCGCGGGGTCATTACGGCGTCGGCCGGCAACCATGCGCAGGGCGTCGCGATTTCGGCGGCCAAGCTGGGCGTGCGGGCGATCATCGTGGTCCCGCAGACGGCGCCGCAGGTGAAGGTGGACGCGGTGCGCGCCCACGGCGGACCGACCGTGACGGTGGTGCAGGCTGGCGATTCGTACAGCGACGCCTATGCCCATGCGCAGACGCTGGCGCAGGAGCAGGGGCTGGCGTTCGTGCCCGCATTCGACGATCCCTACGTGATCGCGGGGCAGGGAACGGTCGGCATGGAGATCCTGCGTCAGCACCCCGAGCCGCTGCATGCGATTTTTGTGCCGATCGGCGGCGGCAGCCTGGCTGCGGGCGTGTCGACCTATGTGAAGGCGGTGCATCCCGGCGTGAAGGTCATCGGCGTGCAGACCGAGGACTCCTGCGCGATGGCGCAATCGCTGCGGGTGGGCGAGCGGGTGATCCTGGCTGATGTCGGCCTGTTCTCGGACGGCACGGCGGTCAAGCTGGTGGGCGAGGAGACCTTCCGCCTGTGCCGCGAATATCTGGACGAAGTGATCCTCGTGGACACGGACGCGGTCTGCGCGGCGATCAAGGACGTGTTCCTGGATACCCGCAGCGTGCTGGAGCCCGCGGGTGCGTTGGCGGTGGCGGGGCTGAAGAAGTACGTGGACCGAGAAGGCGCGCGCGGGCAGTCGTTGGTAGCGATCACGTCGGGCGCGAACATGAACTTCGACCGCATGCGTTTCGTGGCGGACCGCGCTGAAGTGGGCGAGGCGCGCGAGGCGGTGTTCGCGGTGACCATCCCCGAAGAGCGCGGCAGCTTTCGCCGGTTCTGCCGGGTGATCGGACAGCGCAGCGTGACGGAGTTCAACTACCGCATCGCCGACGCGCGCACTGCTCGCATCTTTGTCAGCGTGCAGATCGCGCGGCGCGGCGAGTCTGCCGATATCCTGGCCGCATTGCAGGCGGAAGGATTCTCGGCCAGCGACCTGACGAACAACGAGGTGTCCAAGCAGCACATCCGCTACATGGTGGGCGGACGTTCGCCGCTGGCGGGCGGCGAGCGGCTGTTCCGCTTCGAGTTTCCTGAGCGCCCGGGCGCGTTGATGAAGTTCCTGTCGGCGATGGCGCCCAACTGGAACATCAGCCTGTTCCATTACCGCAACCAGGGCACGGACTTCAGCTCGGCGCTGGTGGGCATTCAGGCGCCGGTGGCCGATGATGCGGCGCTGGATGGGTTCTTGCGGCAGCTCGGTTATGCGCACGCCGAGGAAACGGATAACGAGGCTTATCGCCAGTTCCTGATCTGAACGTTTGGATGGGCATTCAATCGGACTATCTGCCGGGCGTCCAACCCGGCGTCTAACCAGGCGCTTTGCCGGCGTTGCATCCCGGCTTGCGCGGCAATTGCACGCCCGGTTTCAAACGCAGCGTCGCGCGGCCCTGCGTCTGGGTCAATTCCAATGCGCTTGCACGCCACGCCGGCACATCGTCGAACGCGACCGCCGGCGATGCGCTGGAAACGGGCTTCGCATCGGACCGTTCGAACTGCAGGGCAGGCAGACCCACGCAAGTGTCGTCGAAATCCAGCCGCGCCAGCTCGCGCCCATCGCTCAGCCGCACCGCCCGAAATGCCAGCGGCGCGTCCACGAATTTGGTGACTTCGGGGACGTATTGCAGGTCGCCGTGCGCGTCCTTTACGCGGGTGGCCGGCTGCAGCACGACGACCTCCCGGCCTGGGGGGATCGCCAGATAGGCCACGTCGCCGGAGACGTCCAGCAGTTTCCCAGGGCCAAGGTTCAGCGCCTTGAGCGGCGCATGGCGGATCATCACGGTTTCGTTCCAGGCCGAGTTCACGCGCGTCCAGCTGGGCAGGCGCGCGTCCTCGAACCGCGTGGTGTGGATGCGGTCGCGGTCTGGCTTATCGGCAAGCGGCAGTCGCTGCACGCGCAGCGCGCCGTTCACGACCTGCAAGTGCGCAAGCACGGTGCTGGCGCTGGAACTGGTGAAGAACGCCAGTACTGCGTCGGTTTCCAGAACGGCGACCGGCCCGGGGCAGAAGAATGCGCGGGATTGCGGCGCTGTGCTGTTCGGATAAAACAGCGCGCCGACGTCGGTGCCGCACAAGGCCTTGCCCTGGAAGGTGATAGTGGTGGTGCGCGTGGTCTGGCGCTGACCGGTGTTCCAGTCGCTGCGGCTGCCGGTCGCCACGTCGACGACGAGGCCGTGATTGTCGTAGACCACGGCGGCGCCGGAGGGCGCGGCAAACAGGCTGAGCAGAAACGCGAGGGCGCGGCGGCTGGGCACGGCGGACTCCCTGAATGGCACAAGGGGTGACTATATACCGGTGCGTCTGCGCCGAGTCGCCGGGTGTCTGACACCGATGATGAAGGCCGGCGCATGTTGGCCCGGTGTCTGACACCCGCGTGAGACGGTCGGCACCATGCAGGGCTGCGGCAAGGGTGTCAGACACCTACGACGCGA